>DATNMZ010000583.1:0-2527 GCA_035602095.1 Thermoanaerobaculia bacterium | reverse complement strand
CGAACAGGCCGGAGTCCGCCGGGGCGCGCCGGGTCGCCGCCGACACGACTTGCCAGTCGAGCCGCGCGGTGCCCTCGACGATGTTTCGGCGGTACGTCGAGAGGTCTTTTCCCGTGACGCGCTCGAAGACGTCGAAGAAGTCCGCCGTCGCCGGATGCCGGAACGACCACTCCTGAAAAAACGCGCGTTCCGCCCGGGCGAACGGCTGAGCGCCGAGATCGTTTCGCAGCTGCGCGAGAAGGAGCCCGGGCTTCAAGTACGCGTTCAAGCCGTAGGCCCCGCTGGACGCATAGCCCCACGCCGGCCGGAGAATGGGGTCGACGTTGGCGCTCGCGGCGTAGACCGCGTGCGCCAGCGAGGGACCTCCGAAGCCGATGCCACCCGGCAGCTCGGCGAAGTCGCGGGGCCCGTAGGCGAGCCCCATGGCCCGGTACTCGGAGTCGGTGTTCAAACCTTCATCCAGCCAGGGCTCCTCGAACTCGTTGCTGCCGACGATGCCGTACCAGTACTGGTGGCCGAACTCGTGGACGGTGACGTCCTCGGTCTCCCGGGCTTTGCGGAAGGGCCAGCGCAGCAGCGCCGACAGCGCGCCGCCCGTGATGAAGGTCGGGTATTCCATGCCCGCGGAGCTCAAGCCGTCTTCCGGAGGATCGACCAGCGTGAGCGTCTCGTACGGGTACGCGCCGAGCCAGAGCCCGTAGAAAGAGATCCCGACGCGGAGGCCCTCGACGTATCGGTCCCGCGCCGCGAGATGGTCGGGCTGCAGGAGGAGCCGCATCGCGATGGGCTTGAGCGCGATGGCGGCCGGGGTCGTGCCGAGCTCGGCCGCGGCGCGCTCCGCCCAGCCGGCCGGGACGTCTCGCGCCGGGTCGAAACGGAACTCGTAAACCGTGAACCGGGGGTCGGCGGCCCAGGCGAAGTCGTGGACGTTCTCCTGCGAATAGTGGTGCTCCGTCATCGCCCCGTGGCGCGTGACCGAGAGCCGCCGGCCCGTGGCGCCGACCGTCCAGCCCGAGGGCACCGACAGCGTCACGTCGTAGTCGCCATAGTCGGCATAGAACTCCGAGTTCGCGTGAAAGGCGTGGCAGTTCCAGCCGCCCCTTGCCCGGCCGCGCATCCCCGCCGGCTCATACACACCGATTTTGGGGAACCACTGGCCGACGAGGTGGTAGTCGCGGACGTACCCCGTGCGGGCGAAGATCCGGGGCAGCTTCGAGCGGAAGGCGATGTCGAGCGCGATTTGCCCGTGCGGGGGAACGGAAACGGGCAGGGGCACGGAGAGGACGGTCTCGTCGGAGGGGTCATTGCCGTCGGGTTGCACCTTCTTCGACGCCGGAATCAGGTCGGCGCCTGCGGCGGTCTTCATCGAGAGGATGTCGATCGCGCCCCAGTCTTCCGGCTTGTCTCCTCGACGGCGCGTGCGGGGCGCCGCGCGCGACTCGCGCTGAAACGTCGAGCGATTGTTCTTGAACGCGTTCAAGTAGAGGTGGAATCGCAGTTCACCGACGCTGTCCCCCGAAGGGTTCCGCCAGAGAAGCCTCTCCTGCCCGGAGACGACGTGGGTCTTCGGGTCGAGGGACGCGGTGATCCGGTACTCGACGACCGGCGGGCGCACGGGTGTGGCCGCGACGGCCGCCCGCGCGGCGAGCAGCGAGCTCACCGCGGAAATCGCCGTGCTCCAGCGCGCGGCCCGGTGTCGTATTGTCATGTCGAATCCGCCGCGAACACTATTCGGAAACAAGCCTCAATCCAAGCACGATGCGCACCTGCCTGCTGACCGGGGCGACCGGATTTCTCGGCGCCCACGTCGCACGAGCTCTCCTGGCGCATCAATGGACGGTGCGCGCGCTCGTCCGAGGCGGGGAGCGGCGGCTCGCGGTGCTCTCCGCGACGGGCGTCCTGCCGGTGCCGGGAGACCTGTCGGGAGAGACCGATCTCGGGGCCGCGGCCGCGGGAGTCGAAGCGGTCGTGCACGTCGCCGGAGTGACCAAGGCGCGCACGCTCGAGGAGTACCGAGAGGTGAATTCCCGGGGCACGGCCCGCCTCGTCGAAGCGGCGCGGCGGACCGCGCCCGACGCGCTCTTCCTCGCCGTCTCCAGTCAGGCGGCGGCCGGTGCGTCGCGCGCCGGCCGCGCCGTGGAGGAGGAGGACCTCCCGCGGCCGGTCTCCTGGTACGGCACCTCGAAACGCGAAGGAGAGGAATCGGTCGCCCGCGATTGGCCGGGGCCCTGGATCATCGTGCGGCCCTCGGTCGTGTACGGGCCGGGAGACC
Source organism: Thermoanaerobaculia bacterium (assembly GCA_035602095.1). Taxonomy (GTDB): domain Bacteria; phylum Acidobacteriota; class Thermoanaerobaculia; order UBA5066; family Gp7-AA6; genus JALYUA01. The sequence goes on along the minus strand of DATNMZ010000583.1, from coordinate 255 downwards.
GCGGATTGCTCCTCCTCTTCCGGGCGGCCGCCCGGGGTTGGCTGCCCGTTCCGTCTGGGCGCACCCGGATCCAGTTGATCCGCGCCGAGCGAGCCGCGGAGGCTCTCGTCCGCGCCGCGGAGCGCCGGGACCTTTCGGGCCGCCGGGGATTCCTGTGCGATCCGGCTCCCATCTCGATCGGGGAGCTTTCGCGCTCGATCGCGCAACTGCCTCCCCGGCGCCCGATCCTCGTGCCGGTCCCGCGCGCTCTCGTGG
>DATNMZ010000582.1:0-2800 GCA_035602095.1 Thermoanaerobaculia bacterium | reverse complement strand
GTACTGGGGCGAGGCGATGACCAAGAACCATCCGATCTGGATGGAGCGCGACGCGGAGGCCGCCCGAAAGGTCCTGGGCAGGCTCGCGGGCACGCGCGACGATCGCCTGGCGAAGGCGCCGAGCGGTCGGGAAAGAGGCTATCTCGAGGCCGTCGAGATCCTCTTCGCCGAAGGGGAGAAGCGGGACCGCGACCTCGCGTACGCCGAAGCGATGCAGCGGCTGCACGAGAGGTATCCGGCCGATCTCGAGGCGCAGAGCTTCCACGCGCTCGCCCTCCTCGGCACCTCGCAGCGCTCTCGGGACCTCTCGATCTACATGAAGGCGGCGGCGCAGGCCGAGGAGGTCTTCGCGAAGAATCCGTCGCATCCGGGGGCGGTCCATTACCTGATCCACTCCTACGACGATCCCGTCCATGCGCCCCTGGGGCTCCGGCCCGCGCGCGTGTACGCGAGGATCGCTCCAGCGGCGGCGCATGCCCTTCACATGCCGTCTCACATCTTTCTCGCCTCGGGGATGTGGGACGACGTGGCGTCCTCGAACGAGGCTTCCTGGGAGGCGGCCGAAGCGCGGGTCGAACGCAAGCGGCTCGGAGTGGACGAGCGCAACTTCCACGCGCTCTTCTGGCTCGAGTACGCCTATCTCCAGCAGGGCCGGTTCCGGGAAGCGCGCAAGCTTCTTTCCACCATGGAGGGGGATGCCCGGAAGAGCGGCTCGGTCCGGGCCCGGTCGAGCTTGAGCTCCATGCAGGCCGCGTTCCGGATCGAGACGGCGTGTGCGGGAGCGGGAGATTCTTCCCTCTCCGCCGGCACGGAGCCGCGGGACCTCTTCGTCGCGGGATTCTGCGGCTGGAAGAAGGGAAGCCTCACGGGAATCGCCTCGGCGCTCGCGGAGTTCGAAAAACCGGAGAGTGGAAAGGAATCGGACGCGCACGCGCACGGGGGCGCGATGCCCACGTACCGCGGGGGAAGCACAAACGCCTCCGTCGCCGGCGTCTTTCGGAAGCAGCTCGAGGCGCTCTCGCTTCTGCAGAAGGGCCAGACGGCAGCGGCGCTCGCTCGCGCCGGCGAGGCCGCTGCCGCCGAAGACGCCATGAGCTTCGAGTTCGGTCCGCCCACGATCGTCAAACCGTCGCACGAGCTTTTGGGGGAGCTGCTCCTCTCGCTCGGGCGCGCCGCGCAGGCGCAGAAGGAGTTCGACGCAGCGCTCGCGCGCGCGCCGGGCCGAACCCTCTCGCTTCTCGGGGCGATGCGGGCGGCCACGGAGACGAAGGACATGGTGGCCTCGGACGAGGCGGCCCGCAAGCTCCGGGAAAACCGGCGCCGCGCCGACCCCGCGCCCTCCGGCTTCGTTCCGCTGGGAGAAGCCGCCCCGGGGTCCCGATGAGCGCGCCCGGCCGCTCGAGTCCCGCGCTCGCGGGGGCCGTCCTCCTGGCGGTTGCCCTGCCGCTCGCGGGTCAGGATCGCCCGGCCTTCCGGGTGGGGACCGCGTCCGCCGCGGCCGGCCATCGCGCGAACGGGTTCATCGAAGTGCCGGCGGGGGTGGACGCGGGCACTCGCATTCCCGTCACTGTTTTCCACGGCGCGTGGCCGGGTCCCGTCCTCGCCGTGGTCGCCGGAGCGCACGGAACCGAGTACGCCTCGATCGTCGCGGTCCTCCGGCTCGCCGAGCGGCTCGATCCCGCGGAGCTCTCCGGAACCGTGATCCTCGTGCCTCTCGTGAACATCCCTTCCTTCGAGCAGAAGGTCCCCCACGTCAACCCGGTGGATGGAAAGAGCATGAACCGCTTTTACCCGGGGCGCGCCCAGGGGACGCAGACGGAGCGCGCGTCTTTCGCGATGACGCGGGAGGTCGTGGACCAGTGCGATCACCTGATCGACCTCCATGGCGGCGACATCGACGAGAGCCTGCGTCCCTACAGCTACTGGACGAAGTCCGGAAACGAGAGGGTGGACGCGGTCTCCCGCGACATGGCGCTCGCGTTCGGGCTCGACACCATCGTGATCGCGTCCGACCGGCCCCGGGACCCCGCGGCTTCGCGCTATCTGGAGAACACGGCGACGACGCGCGGGAAGGCTTCGATCACGGCGGAGGCGGGACACGCGGGGACCGTCGAACCCGACGACGTCGACGCGCTCGTCCGCGGGTGCCTGAGCGTTCTCCGGCTGTTCAAGATGCTGGCGGGGGCTCCGTCGCGGATCGACCACCCCGTCTGGATCGACTCTGTCCGGACCGTCGCCTCCGAGCAGGCGGGACTCTTCACCCCTCTCGTCCGGCGCGGGTCGTACGTCGAGCAGGGGATGAAGATCGGCTTCGTGACGGACTACTTCGGAGCCACGGTCTTCGAGGCCCGGTCTCCCGTCGCCGGCGTCGTCCTCTACATCTGTGCGGTGCCGTCGATGCGCAAGGGCGACACGATCGCGAGCATCGGGACCGTCGCGGCTCGGCCGCCCCAGTAGGTCCGTAGAACGCCGTTTTCGCTACTGGTTCAATCGGCGATCGGGTGATCGGGTGATCGGGTGAACAATCGAGCGATCGGGAGAAGTTGAGAAGTCAAGACCGGGGAGCGTTCGACTTTTCCCGATCCTCACTTCGCCCGATTAATCACCCGATCACCCGATCGCCCGATCACCCGATTGAAACTGTCGGGAAAATGGCGTTTCACCCTGACCGGCCGCAAGGCGCCCCTGCGGACCATTCTTACTGCGGCGGCCGGGGCGCGACGGTTCCGATGCTCGCGATCGTGTCGCCCTTGCGCATCGACGGCACCGCACAGATGTAGAGGACGACGCCGGCGACGGG
>DATNMZ010000581.1:0-4430 GCA_035602095.1 Thermoanaerobaculia bacterium | reverse complement strand
CACCGTTTTCCTCGCTCTCCCGCTCGAGGCGCACCGCACGATGCTCGCCGTGCTCCAGGACGTCGGCCGGACGGTCGCCGACGTCCGCGTCGTCCCCGACCTGCTCCAGCACATCACGTTCCGGGCGGGGATCGAGGACCTGGACGGCCTGCCCGTCGTGCTCCTGACGCAGGTGCCGCTCACGGGCTGGATGGGCCTCGTCAAGCGCTCGGTCGATCTCGCGATCTCCGCCGCCGGGCTCGTCGCGCTCTCACCCGTGCTCGGCGCCATCGCCGCCGCGATCCGAATCGAGGACGGCGGCCCGATCTTCTACCGCCAGACGCGCATGGGCCTGGACGGCCGCCCCTTCGAGATCGTGAAGTTCCGTTCCATGCGCGTCGGCGCGGAGGATGAATCCGGACCCACGTTCGCGCTGCCCGACGACCCGCGCACGACGGGAGTCGGCCGATTCCTGCGGCGCGCCAGTCTCGACGAGCTCCCCCAGCTCTGGAACGTGCTCCGCGGTGAAATGTCCCTCGTGGGGCCGCGGCCCGAGCGGCCGGAATTCGTCCACGAGTTCAAGCACCAGTTCCCCCAGTACATGCTCCGCCACCGCGTCCGTGCCGGAATCACGGGCTGGGCGCAGGTGCACGGCTGGCGGGGAAACACGAGCCTGACGAAACGGATCGAATACGACCTCTACTACATCGAGAACTGGACGCTCTCGCTCGACCTGAAGATTCTCTGGCTCACGGCGAAGCACGGGCTGGGGCATCGGAACGCGTATTGAGGGGAGACGGGGTCGTGAGGCGTTAGGCGTGAGGCGTTAGGCGGGAATCGGGAAACGAACCGAAAACTGAAAACTGACAACTGATAACTGACAACTAGGCAAGCTTTCGCAGTCGCCGCAACCTCGCTCTGAGATCCGCCTCGGCCTCCCGATGCGCCTCGCGCCCTCCGAACGCGGTCTCGCAATAGAGCGCGACGACGGCCCGCGCGTCCTCCTCCGCATCCGGAACGGCCTGCGAGAAGAGGCGCGCCACCTCCGCGGGCGGGACGGAGGCCGGCAGACGGCCGAGCCGCCGGGCGAGCAGTCCCCGCACGGCCAGATACGCGCGCGTCGAAGGAGGGACCGCCCTCTGGCGGGCCACGCGGGACCGCACGAGGCCCGCGAGAGCCCCTGCGGCAAGCAGCGCCACCGCGGCGACGGCGATATCGCGCCGCCTTTGCTCCCAGAGCCGCCTCCACGCTGCCAGCCGCTCCGCCGCTCCCCCGACCGACTGTCGGGCGAAGTCCAAGAACTGCGCCTGGTCGAAGGAGTCGAACCCGAGGATCCTGCGGTCGTAGAAAAACTCGAGCTCCCGGCCGAGGCTCGCGATGCGCCTCAACCAGGAGGCGCTCGCCGTCGCGGGCGGCACTCCGATGGGCGGAGTCGGGTCCAGGACCGAGAACCCGGTGTCGTCGAGCTGAGCCTCGACCCAGGCGTGAAGGTTCGTGCCTCGGACGACGATCGAGGAGGAGAGAAAACCCATCTCTCCCCCGTAGGAGCCCATGATGAGACGGGCGGGGATGCCGCGCGCGGTCAAGAGCAGCGCGGCGGCGGACGCAAAGAACTCGCAGTGTCCGGCCTTCGAGCGCAGGAGAAAATGCACGATGGGGTCCCCGACGGCCGCCGGCGGGTCGAGCGTATAGACGAAGTTCTTCGCCAGGTCGTCGCGAATGCGCGCGTAGATCTCCCCCGGATCGGTCAGGTCGCCGGTGAGCTTCTCCGCATATGCGCGGATCTGCCGCGGCACGGAGGAAGGCGCGATGGTGGTCGACCCGATTCCGCGCGGATCGGAGCGCCGGACCCAGGCCGTGTAGCGGACGCTCCGACGGTTCGTCGGAAGCCGGACCACGCCGTCGGCGAGCGCGATCGGATACCCGCGGTCGAGCTCCAGACCGATCGCTTCGTACGGAAGAAAGAGAAACCCGTTCGCGAACGGGTTCAAATCAATCGAGACCCGGCCCGCGATGGCCTCCCCGGATCGGACCTGCGGAATCGAGGAGTTCCGCCGCGGGCCATGGATGGAGAGGAGTTCCCGCGAATAGGGACTGCGCGTCCAGTTCCCGGCATGGTAGTCCGTGAAGACGCCCTCCCGCAGGCGCACCACGCGCGGGAGCACGCGGTCCGGAGAGATGTCCATCCGCAACACCACCTGGTCGCTGCGCTTGGCGGCGCCGAACGACTCGAGGTCGACGCGGTCCGAAGCGAGAGCGGTCGAGAGCGCATCGTCCACCCGAACGGGCGCTTTGATGAACGGGCTGTGCAGCCGCGGCAGCGAGAAGAAGAGCGGAGCCGTCAGGAGTCCCACCGTGAGCAGAATCCCCGCGGCCATTCCGCCCGTCGGCACCGCCTCGAGCACGCGGTCGGGAGGCGCGTCGTCGAAGTCGGCAAGCACCGCGAGACGGCCGAGCGCGCGGAAGGAGAGAAAGGCCATCACGGCGAAGTAGAGAAGCGACGCAGCGTGCGTCGTCGAAGATGCGGAAGCGAGCGTCAGAAGGAACAGCACGAGGAGCGCCGTCCGCGCCTCGCCCGGCCGCTTCAGGGACGCGAGCTTCGCGATCGCCGTGAAGAGAAGAAGGTGCGATACGGAGCGCAGGAGCCCGTGCCGGAAGAGGGCGAGCTCGATTCCGAGCCAGAGGAAGTACGAGAGCCCGATCGCGTTCAAGAACCCGTCGGAAAGCCGCACGGGTTTGCCCCGGCGGGCCCGCCACCAGAGAAGGAGGAGCGACGCCTCGTAGGCCGCGAGGGCGGGAGGGAGGGCGCCGTTCGTCCAGAAGAGGGGCAACGGCGCCACCGCCGCAAGCGGCGCCAAGACGAGGAGATACGCGCGCCGCAGGCGAGGGGGAATCTCGTCGGATCCTGCCGCGAACGCCGGCATCAGGACACCGGCACTCGGACGTGGCCGCGCCGCAGGGGTGGAAAGCCGGGGGCGCTCGCCGCGGGAACCGCCTCGAGACGCGCCAGCGCATCGAGCACGCGCGCCCGCTGGGGACGTCCCGCCGCGGCGGGCACGTCCACACCGCGCGCTTGGAGACCGACCTCCGCCCCGCGCGACAGCAGGACGAGCGCCTGGCCCGAGCAGCGGGAGATCGTCCGCTCGAGCGCCGCGAGGCTCTGCGGATCGGACGGATCGGGGACCGCGTTGTCGATCGTCAGGATCAGCGTTCGATCGCGTTCCGCTTCCCGCTCGCGGACGATCCACTTGCGCATCCGGGCCGATTGCTTCCAGTGGAGGTCGCGCGGATCGTCGCCGGCGACGAAGTCCCGCAGAGTCCGGATTTCCGCCCCGCCGCGGGCGTCGTCCGGCGGCGGCTCGTCCACGCGGCCGCTCTCCGGCAACGGATACACGACGACCTCGCGCGCCAGGAGGGCGCGGCGGTACTTGCGAAAGAGCCCCAGCGGAAAACGCGACAGCAGGCCGGCGTCCGGCTCGCGCACCACGCCCCGCCGGGAGAACGAACCCTCGACGAAGACCTCGCGCGTCTCGCCGGGCGCCAGCGGATCGATCCAGAGCGGGCCCGGAAGTCCTTCGTGCAGAAAAAAGAGGGCCTGCGCGGTCGACCGCTTCAGCCGGTTTTCGAGACGGACCTTGAGCATCGCGGGCTGGCGGGCGAAGACCTCACCGACCGCCTCGACTTCGCAGGAGACCCCGCGCACGTTGCCCCGCGACACGATGCCGGAGACGACCATGGAAGCGAGCATCGCCGCCAGCACGAGGTAGAGCCCGTTGTTCCCCGTGTTCGTCGCGCCGATCGCCACGACGAGGCAGAGCAGGATATAGCCGAGGCCGAAGTTCGTGATCCGGATTCCCCACTCGGGGACGAGGCGGGCCATTTGGAAGTTCTCAGTTATCGGTTATCAGTTATCAGTTATCAGTTATCGGTTCACACCGGCACCGGGACCTGGTTCAGGATCTTCTTGATCGCTTCCCGTTCCCGCCCTCCCGCGCCGAAGCCGTCCGACGCGAACGAGAGGATGCGGTGCGCCAGCACGGGCTCGGCGACCGCCTGGACGTCGTCCGGTATCGCGTAGTCTCGCCCCGCCAGAAGCGCCCAGGCCTGGGTCGCCCGGAAGAGGGCCTGCGCGCCGCGAGTGGAGACCGGAAGCCGCAGCTCCGGCGTTTTTCGGGAGGCCTCGACTAAGGCGTGGAGATAGTCGAGGAGCCGGTCGGAGACGGTGACGCGCTCCGTCTCGTCCTGGAACGCGATGAGCTCCTGCGGGCCGAGCACGGACGGGATCGCCGCGAGAACCCGCTCCGTTCCCCCGCGTCGCAAGAGCATCTTCTCCTCCTCGGCGGCCGGATACCCCAGAGAGAGCCGAAGGAAGAACCGGTCCATCTGGGATTCCGGAAGCGGAAACGTGCCGAGGTATTCAACGGGGTTCTGCGTCGCGACGACCATGAAAG
>DATNMZ010000580.1:0-3527 GCA_035602095.1 Thermoanaerobaculia bacterium | reverse complement strand
TTGCGCCTCCCGATCGCGGCAGGTCTCTCTCTCTCTCGCGGCCTCGCCGACCGCCGCGGAAAGCGCGTCGTACCGCGTTCTGACGAGCGCGGCTTTCTTGCGGCGCAGCGAGGCGGAATGTTCCTCGTACCGGGCAGCGCGCGACGCCTGCCTCTTCAAGGACGCGACGTTCCTCTCGATCTCGGAAACGATGTCGGAGATCCGCAGAAGGTTTCCCCGCGTCTCCTCGAGCTTGCTTTCTGCGAGCCGCTTTTTCAACTTGTAGCGGCTGATCCCCGAGGCTTCTTCGATCAGACGGCGGCGGTCCTGCGGCTTGGTCGACAGGACCTGATCGATCCGTCCCTGTTCGATGACCGAGTACGCGCGCACGCCGAGACCCGTCCCGAGCAGCTTGTCCTGGATGTCTTTCAGGCGGACCTGCTTCCCGTTCAAGAAATACTCACCTGTCCCCTCGCGATACACGCGGCGGCCGATCTGCAACAGATCGGCCTCCGGTCCACCGGCATCCGACGCATCGGTTTCGGCGTCCCCGTTGCCGTTCCCGTTTCCCTGAGGCACGCTTTTGCGGTTTCGGGTCGAGAGGGTCAGAATGACCTCGGCCATCCCGAGAGGCCGCCGTTTGGAAGAGCCGTTGAAGATGACATCGTCCATTCTTTCGCCACGGAGCGTCTTCGCGCTCTGCTCGCCGAGCGCCCACGAGACTGCGTCGCTGATGTTCGATTTCCCGCAGCCATTCGGGCCGACGACCGCCGTCACGCTGCCCGGAAAAGCGAGGTCGACCTTCTCGTAGAAAGACTTGAAGCCCGAGATCTCCACCCGCTCGAGTTTGAACATCGTGTTCACGAATTTAGCAAAAGGGACCGGCCACTGCCACTAAATATTGTGGGGAAGGCGCTTCCGGCCACCAGATCCGGTAGGCGGCAGGCCCCCGGGCCCCGGGCTGGGGGGGCCTCCCGGGAACATTCCGGCCGCCGCCGTTTAAATTCTGCGCGCCCGGCTCCGCTTGTTATACGTTTATCGTCGGACCACGAACAATCGAGCATGCTGAGCCTGGAAGTCCATAAGCGAGCCGGTGGGGCCGAGGTGCATCGCGTCTCCGGAGGCGCGATCACGGTGGGCGCTTCTTCCGGAAACGAGGTCGTCGTGCGCGCGCGAGGCGTCGCGGGGCGTCACGTCCGCATCATCGAAAAAGATGGCCGCTATCAGCTCGACCTCTTCAAGGGCGTGGACGCAATCACGGTCAATGGACGCAACTTTGCGGGCGGGCTGATATCGCCCGGCGACCGCATCGCGATCGGGGAAGCGACGATCACGGTGGGCCACGCCGCTCCGCCGCTGCGCCAGATGCCGGTATCCGAGACTTCGCGCGAAGACCGGGCGGTGGCCATCCCCGTCTCCGCCGCTCCCACGACGGAAGTGGAGTACCGCGCGCTGCGCCTGACGGCCTACGGCTTGTGTCGCGACAGGGTTGCTCCGGAGGACCTGGCGACCGGACTGGTCGACTTCCTCGACCGGAATTTCGAGCCGACGGAGTGGTCGGTCGGTGAGCTCTCCGAGAACGGGTTTCGCGCTCTCGCGTCCACGTTTCTCGAGCAGCCGGCCCTCCCGCCGCGCCTGCTCGAGGAGGCGCGCGGGGGCGAGCGAGTCGTTCGATCCGAGAGCGTCACCGGCGTGCTCACGCTCCTCCACGAGCCCGGGCAGGACGGCGCCCTGGCAGTGCTCGTGCGGGAAGCGCCGCGCCTTCCGGCCCGCGCCATCCTTTTTCTGGAAGAGGTCGTTCAGGTCGCCGGAATCGCGCTCCGAAGCCCCGCTCCGCTGCCGGAGCTCGCGGAGGCCGCCCCCACGGCGCCGCGCGGGAGTCCCGCCGGCGACGACGGCGAGCGAATCGAGGCCATTTTGCGACAGACGGACGATCTGAAAAAGATCGTGGAGGCGATCGAGCGCGAAGTCATCGATCGCGCGATGCGGCGGGTGGAAGGCAACCAGAGCCGGGGCGCAGAGACCTTGAACATCTCCCGCGGCTCTCTCATCGCGAAGCTGAAGGAGTACCAGATCCCCGACTACCGGTATCTGCGGCGGGAGCGGCAGAAGCGGACCTAGTTTTCAGTCGTCAGTTTTCAGTTTTCAGTTCTGGAAACGGCGGAGGGCATTCAACTGACAACTGATAACTGATTACTGAAGACCCTTCACGACTTCCCCCTTCGCTTCCTCTTCCCCTCTTGCCCCTTTCCCTTCATCTCGCCCGGCTCCCACGACGACAGCGGCCACCAGATCGCGAAGGGAGCCGCGAACCGGCCCGCGATCTGGTAGAAGTGGAACGCGGCCGCCCAGGCGTTGCGCGCGAAGATCCCGTAGTTGGCCTCGCTCCACGCGCCGAGCCGGGTCGCGTAGAGCGCTTCCACCTGACAGCAGAGCGCCAGCACGTGCACCGCGAAGAGAAGGGCGGCGGCGGCGAGCACTCGGGCGGCGGAAAGCGGCGTCGTGGCGGCGAGCAGCGCCGTCAGGATCACGAAATTGAAGTGCAGGTCTCCGGCGGGAAGACCGGGCCGGGGCGCCGCGGGGGGAAAGTCGCTGCGATCGACCACGATCTCGCCGTTTCGCGCCGCGAGCCGTGTCACCGCGGGACGCTCGGAGACGCGCAGAATCGTTTCCGCGAAGGCCGCGACGGCGCGTTCGTACGGGGCCGAGAAGGCCGCCCAGAGCGCCAGCCCGACGGCGAACCCGCACGCCGCGCGCAGGACCGTTCGAAGCGCGGGGCCGGCGGTCACGCCTCTGCCCGCGGAGGCACGCCTTTCTGAAGCGAAGCCCAGAGGAGGAAGAGAAGCACTCCGGCGAGGACGACCACCGACTGCCAGATGACCGTGTGCGCCGCCGAGAAGAGCGCGGGCCGGTGCTTGCCGACCCAGAAGAGCGTCACGACGCGGATCAGGTTCAAGGCCTGAATTCCGAGGAACCCGAGGGCGAGCCCGATCGCCCTGGAGCGCCAGGACGCGGGAAAAGCGAGGACGGCGGCGCTGAAGAGAAGCGCGGTCTCGACGCCGTTGCAGCCGTTCTCGATGTCGACGCCGAAACCGTGAGAACGGATTTCCGTCCCGACCACGGTCACGCTCTCGGAGAGCAGGTTGAGCGCCGCGGCGGCGGCATGGGCGATGCCCGCGGTGAACGGCACGATGACCCTGTCGTTGACCGGCTTCCAGGACACGAGGAGGGCGAAGGCGACGAGGAGTCCGAGGAATCGCGCCAGGAAGAGGAGCGAACGTCGGCGCCGGAGAGCCCGTTCCTCGGGACGGGGCGAACCTCGCGTCATCGCGCCGTCTCGGCCTCGAGGGCGTTCTGGAAGGCGAGCATCTCCGAAACGAGCTTCTGAAGATCCGGCGGCAACGTCAGCAGCAACTCTCCCGAAGCGCCCAGGACGACCTGCTCCGTCTCGGCACTCGCCAGCAGCTCGCCGGAGGCGTCTCGAATCTCGTAATCGAGGATGAGCCGCGCCACGTCCGGCCTCCGCAGGCGGGCGGACACGCGGATCT
>DATNMZ010000579.1:0-5612 GCA_035602095.1 Thermoanaerobaculia bacterium | reverse complement strand
AGGATTCGGATGAGCGTGGACTTGCCGGAGCCGTTCGGCCCGAGCAGGCCGTAGATTTCCCCGCGAGGAACGGCGAGCGAAACGCGGTCGAGGGCCCGGACTCTTCCGAAGTCCCGGGAGACGCCCTCGACGCGGATCCCGAGGTCGCCCTCCTTCATCGCGCCTCGAGAAGCCGGACGGTCGCGGCCATTCCGGGCTTCAGCTCCGGTGTCGGTTCGATCGCCACTTTTACGCCGAAGACCGTGTCCATGCGCTGATCGAGGGTCTGAATATTGCGCGGGGTGTACTCGGCCTGGGTGCGGATCTCGACGACCGTTCCCGGAAAATCGCGGTGCGGATACGAATCGACCGTCACGGCGGCCCTCTGACCGATCTTCACTCGCCCCAACCGCGGCTCGGGAACGTAGACCCGCACCCAGATCTGCGACGGCTCGAGGATCCGCGCCACCGGCTGGTTCGCCGCGACGAGGTCGCCCGGCCGGAGATCGATGGCCTCGAGGACGCCGTCCGCCGGAGCGAGCACCACCGACTCCTCCTTCTGCCTGTTCAAGTACGCGAGCTGCCGCTCTTCGCGCTGGAGGGCCGCGCGGGCGGCATCGATGTCCTCCGGCCGGTTGCCACGCTCCTTCTCCTGCAGCGTCTCGAGGGAGGTGCGCGCCTCGGTCGCCGCGGCGTCGTACTGCTGCTGGCCGAGCACTCCCTGATCGAGGAGCGCTTTCTGCCGCTGCCGCTCCTTCTCCGCGTTCTGCGACTGGGCGCGCGACCGTGCCACGTCTTCGACGCGGGGCCCGCGCACGACCTTGGCGAGGCTGGCTCGCGCCTCGGAGACTCGCGCCTCCTGCTGCTGGATCTGCAGGTCGATCAAGTCCGTCTCGAAGACGACGACCGGCTGCCCCCGGACGACGCGCGCGCCTTCCGTGACGGGCACCCGGGCGACTCGCCCGCCGAGGAGCGATCCGACCTCGACATCGCGGGCTTCGATCGATCCGGAGAGCAACAGAGGTTCTTCGCCGCCCCGGAAACGGAAAGCCCAGAACGCCGCCCCGGCGACGAGGAGGAGCGCGACGGGGATGGTCACCCGGAGGGCGAATCGCTGTTTCACCGTCTTTTCCCTGTTTTCGCGATCGCGCCGCGCTTCCAGACGTCGATCAAGGTGTCGAGGTATTCCTCGAGGGGCATGGGGTCCTCGAGAACCTGCATGACTTCCTGGAGCATCACGAAAGAGTGGAGGGAAGCCGCGAACGCGAACGCGGCGGCGCGGGGGTTGCGCACGGAAACGAGCCCCGCCCGCCGGGCGCGCCGCAGGTAGCCCTCGAGAAGCTTCAAATTGCGCTGGGGCGGGGTCGGCCGCGCGGCCGGATCGAAGGGGAGCGGGAGCCGGCCGACTCCCGCGATCCTCCGAAAGTGCACCCAGCGCCCGAGGTTCTCGCGCAGCTTCGCTTGGATGAAAGGAACGAACGCGTGCGCGACCTGGCGCAGAACGGTCGCCGGATCGGCTTGCGCCGGAACATCCGCCAGGAAGGCGAGAGGGAGCATCTCGGGCCCCGGAGTCGTCCCCATCGCCGCGGTGAAGAGCGCCTGCTTCGTCGGCGCGTGCCGCAGCAGCGCCGCAGGCGAGACCCCCAGGCGCCCGGAGATGTCCGCGAGGGTCGTGCCCTCGAAGCCTCCGGTGTCGAATGCCTCCCGTGCGGCGGCGAGGACCTCCTCGCGTCGGATCTTGGCCGGGCGCCCCATATCTAAATAAGTATTTAGTAATTTACTTACGCTGTCAAGGCGGCCCTCGGGCGGTAAACGGTAGACGAAAGCGAGGAGCGTGCCCCGGATCGTTTCCCGTTTCCCGGCTTCCGTCAGACTTGCGGGAGCGGCGCTCCCCGGCGGCGCGTCAGCCAGTCCTCCATCTGCTCCGCGCTCCTCGCGTTCAAGGTCGCCTCCGCCGTCACCCAGCCCTTCCGGGCGATCCCGACGCCGTAGGGCACGAGGCCGATCTCGCCGACGGAATGAGCGTCGGGGTCGATCGCGAGAAGGATGCCGCGGGCGACGGCCTCGCGGCAAAGACGCCAGTCGAGGTCCAGGCGGTCGGGGGAGCAGTTGATTTCCACCGCGCAGCCGGACTCCGCCGCGGCGTCCAGGACCGACTCGATGTCGACGTCGATCGGATCGCGGGAGAGAAGGAGCCGTCCGGTCGGATGTCCGAGCACCGACACCCGCGGATTGCGCACGGCGCGGAGGAGTCGCCGGGTCTGCTCCTCCTTCGAGAGCCCGAAACGGGAGTGCACGGACGCGACGACGACGTCGAACCCCTCCAGGAACTCGTCCCCGAAGTCGACGGCGCCATCGGACAGGATGTCCGCCTCGGTGCCGTGGAAGATCCGCAGCTCCGGAAACCGAGGACGGATCGCCCGGATCTCGGAGCGCTGCTTCAAGACGCGCTCCGGCGTCAGCCCTCCCGCGTACCCCGCCGTCTGGCTGTGATCGGTGATCGCGACCCAACGGTACCCGGCATCGCGCACGGCGCCGAGCATGTCCCCGAGGGAGTCGCGCCCGTCCGACTCGGTCGTGTGCACGTGGATCAACCCCTGCAGGTCCTCGCGGCGGACGAGCACCGGGATTTCGCGCGCCGCCGCCGCTTCGATCTCGCCGCGCCCCTCGCGCAGCTCCGGCTCGACGAAGGCTAAGTCGAGCGCCTCATAGATCCGTTCTTCGGTCGGGCAGGGGAGCCGCCGCGAGGATCCGTTTCGAAAAAGGCCGTCCGGCGCAAGAAGCAGGCCGCGCTCGACCGCGCGGGCGCGGAGTCCGTCCCGGTGGGAGGCGGAGCCCGTGGCGTCGAGGTACGCCGCGGCAAACTCGAGCCCGCTCGCGGTCCGAAGCGTCGCGGTCAAGCCGTCGGCGAGGCGGACGCGGGAGCGGCCATCCTCGGGGGCGAGGGCCTCCGCAACGCCGGGAAGCGCCGGAAAGGCCGCCGCGAGTACCTCGGGCCGGCCGGTCTCGGCGACGAAGTGCGCGCCGCGGACCACCTCGCACCGGCGTCGGAGTCCGCCGGCGATCTCCACACGGCGGACGGTCGGCTCCGCCGCGAGCGCGCGAAGAATTTCCTCGGCGCGCGCCCGCGCGCGAGAATATTTGTGAAGCCCCGCCCCGGCGCGTACGGTTGCGATTCCGCGAAGGAGCCGGTCGACGCTCTTCGGTCCGAATCCCTTGATCGAGGCGATTCGCCCGTCCCGACACGCCTGTTCGAGCGCGTCGAGCGAATCGACCCCGAGCGCGTCGTGCACCAGCTTCGCCTTTCGCGCCCCGAAGCCCGGAATCCGGAGGCATTCGCGCAACCCCGGAGGAAACGCCGCGCGAAGCTCGTCGTAGAAGGGGAGCGATCCCGTGCGGAGAAGCACTTCGAGGTTGGAGAAGAGCCCCGCTCCGATCCCGGTCACGCCGCGAATCTCTCCCGTTCGAATGGCGTCGGCGAGGTCCTTCGGGTAGCCGAGGATCGCCCGCGCGCCGTTTTCGTACGCCCGGACCTTGAACGGGTTGTCGCCCTTCAGCTCGAGCATTGCGGCGATCTCTTCGAACATCCCCGCGACCTGTCTTCGATCCACGCGCGGATCTTAGTGCGGGGAAAGACGGGCGCCGGCGCGTTAAGATTCCGACCGTGCGCGTCGATCTCCACAGCCATTCGACCTGTTCCGACGGGCTCGATCGGCCGGCGGATCTCGTCCGGCACATGGCGTACGCGGGAATCGAGTGTCTCGCGCTGACCGACCACGACACCCTGAAGGGGCTGCCCGAGGCGCGCGAGGAGGCCAGGAAGCTCGGCATCGAGCTCATCTCGGGAGTGGAGATCTCGGCGGACTTCCAGGGGCAGGACGACATCCACATCCTCGCCCTGTTCGTGGATGAGGAAAACGCGGACCTCAATGCCCGGCTGCTCGAGCGGCAGGAAAACCGGCGCTCGCGCGGCGAACGAATGGCGCAGAAGCTCGGCGAGGCGGGCTTTGCGCTCGACCTCGATGCGATCCGGGCAGAGGTGGGCGATGGTGTCTGGGGCCGGCCGCACCTCGCCCGCGGCCTGGTGCGAGCGGGCCATGCTTCCTCGCACGACGACGCGTTCGCCCGGTTCCTCGGGCGCGAGCACCCCTGGTACGTCGGTTCGGACAAGTGGCCGGCGCTCGATGTCCTCCGCGCGGTGCGCGAGGCCGGAGGCGTCACTTCCGTCGCCCACGCGGTCTGGTACAAGGATGCCGAGAATCTCATCCGGTCGCTCGCGTCGGCGGGCCTCGACGCGGTCGAGGTCTTTCACCCGGACCACGGACCGGAAGAGGAAGCCCGATTCGGGAACCTCGCCCGCGAGCTCGGGCTCGCGGCCACGGCGGGAAGCGACTTCCACGGCACGCCCGAGGGGCGCAAGCACCCGGGCGGCGTCTTCGGATCCGGAGAGATGCTGGGCCTCCTGCGCACGCGCGTGTCCCGTCCGTGAGCGGCGGACCCCCCTTGAGCGCGCCCGGCTCCGGCCGGCCGGTCTGGGTGCTTCTGCTCCAGCGCGACTCTCCGGACGCGATGTACGAGGCCGCGGCGATGACGGCAGCGGCCGTCTCGCTCGGCCTCGACGTCACGCTGGTCTGGTTCGACGGCGCGCTCGACGCCCTGGCCGGCGGCCGCCTCGACGGACAGGACGGCCTCTCGACTCCCGGATCGGCGGCCGCGGCGGGCCGGCTTTTTCAGGAGGCGCGGCGGTCCGGGCACGTGCGCTTCCTCGCCTGCTCCGCCTCCATGGTCGGCAGCCCATCCGGCGCGCAGGCCGTGCGCGAGAGAGTGGACGACGTGGTCGGCTGGCCGACCGCGATCTCGTTGATCCGCGCCGCCGAGAGATCGTTCGTCTGGTAATCGGTCCGCTTCTTTAGGACCCCGGTGGATCGATCGGCGCTGGGACGTCATCTGTCCACGCCTCGCCGTTTCAATAGGTCTGTGGAAAAGCGGCGCGAAAAAATTTCCGCGCACGCCGCGGCGCGAATCGAACCCAAAACGCTTGCGGAAAAAGCGAACGTGGGTTGACAGCGCTCTTCGGCGGGGAAAAGAATCGAAAAATTCCTTCCATGCTCGAAACCGCGGCCGTCGAAAAAGGTCTTCCTCAGAATCTCGAAGCCGAGAGGTCCGTTCTCGGCGCGATCCTGCTCGACCCGGCCTCGCTCTCCTTCGTCGTCCCCATCCTCAAGGAGGACGACTTCTTCCCCGATACCCACCGCCGCATCTACCGGGGGATGACGGAGCTCTTTTCTCGATCGGCGGAGATCGACATCCTGACGCTGAAAGAGGAGCTCGATCGGGCCGGGACGATCGACAAGGCGGGAGGCGCGGCATACCTCTCGACGCTCCTGGACGGCGTTCCAGAGGTCGCCAACGTCGAGCACTACGCCCGGATCGTCAAGGAGAAATCGACCCTCCGGCGGCTCATCCGCGTCGGCCAGCAGATGGTGCGGGAAGGCCTGTCGCAGGAGAAGAACGCCGAGGAGCTTCTCGGGGACTCCACCGGCTCCATCTTCGACATCGCCGAAGATTCCGTCCGTGGCGGCTTCGTGCCCATCGGGCAGGTCGTCAAGCACAACCTCGAGATCATCGAGGAT
>DATNMZ010000578.1:0-5135 GCA_035602095.1 Thermoanaerobaculia bacterium | reverse complement strand
CGGACTGCCGGAAGAGCCCGTTCGAACCCCCGATCCGGCAGATGGTCTCTCCGCGCTTCACCGAGAACCCTGACCGGAAGACGGTAGACGGTAGACGGAAGGCGGAAACGGCGCTTGTGGCTGACAGCCGACAGCTGACAGCCGATAGCTATTACGCCTGAATCGTCAGATGGGTGCCGCCGTAGACCTCCAGGGCGGCGCCCGTGATTCCGGCGGCGTCGTCCGAGGCGAGGAAGAGCACGGTGCGCGCGACGTCGCGGGGCCAGAGCTTCTGGGAAAGGGGAGAGGGTCGATCGACGTTCGCGGTCTCGTCGATGCGACTGTCCACCGTACCGGGGCACACGGCGTTGACGGCGATGTTGTAGGAGCGGAATTCCCGGGCGAGGCTCTGGGTCAGCCCGATGACGCCGAATTTCGCCGCGCTGTGGGCGGAGAGATTCGCGTCTCCCCGAAGGCCGTGGACGGAAGAAACGTTGACGATCTTGCCGCGCCGCCGCTCGATCATTCCGGGGAGCGCCGCGCGACAGAAGCTCGCAGTTGCCGTCAGATTGGTCGCGAGAACCGTCTCCCAGTCGTCGCCCGTCGTCGTCAGAAACGGCTTCCAGAGGTAGACCCCGGCGTTGTTGACGAGGATGTCGACGGGTCCGAGCTCTGCTTCCGCCCGCGAGACGGAGCTCTCGGCCGAGCCTGGCTCCCGGATGTCCGCGGCGATGGAGAGGCAGCGTGTTCCCGTCGCCTCGATCTGTCGCGTCGTCTCTTCGAGCTCGGCGTGAGTGCGCGCCACGACCGCGACCCGCGCGCCCTCTTCGGCAAAGCGCAGAGCGATGGACCGGCCGATTCCCCGTCCGCCCCCCGTGATGAGCACCGTGCGGTCGCTGAATCTCATGCGCCGTCCAACCCGCCGAGCTCTGCGTAGAGCTCTTCGGAAAAGAGGGTCCTCGCCCCCGTACCGGAAAAGCTCGGTCCCGCGAGAAGGGCGACGTTGCCCTCGACGGGGGCGGCGTGGTCGAAGCGCACGCGATAGACCGAGAGCGGAAAGATGGTGCGATCGGGATCGTGGCGGGAAGTCCGGCCCCGCCCGGCCCGGACACGGATGGAGGCCGCGACGTTGCGCTGCAAATAGAGAAGAGTCGCCTGGCGCCGCCGGATGAGATTCAACGCGGTGCGGCTGCCGGCGCGCACGGCGATCGCGAGCGCCGTCGGAGAGGTGGCGCGGACCTCCCCGGCGGCGAGGAGCGCCGCTCGCGGAAACCCGCCCGGATCGGCGGTCAAGAAGGGTAGAACGATGCGCCGGCGGCGCCGGAAGGCTTCCCCGCCGAGCGCCCGCTGGATTTCGGGGGGAAGCCGCGAGAGCTCCTGCATTGCCGACTAGTGTAGTGCCCCGTGGAGTCGGCCGGTCCAGGGGAAGCGGGCCGCGGGGCGGAGATATCATCCGACGGATGAGAAAACCGAGCGCTTCCCTGCTCCTGTTTCTTGCGGCCACCTTGCCGCTCCTCGCCCAGGATCGAGACCCGAAAGCCGACGCGATCGGAAAGGAGCTGACCGCCTCCCTCGGCGGCGAAAAGGCCTGGGAAAAGGCGCGGCAATTCCGTTTCGACTTCGTGGTCGAGCGCGACGGGAAGGTCGTGGCCCGCTTTTCCCACGCCTGGGACCGCTACACCGGCGACTACCGGGTCTCGGGGACCGACAAGAGCGGCGCTCCGTTTGTCGTGTATTTCAACGTGAACTCGAAGGATGGCCAGGCGCTCGTCAACGGCAAGCCCGCCGAGGGGGAGGCGCGCGAGGGACTGTTGAAGATGGCGTATGGAAGGTTCATCAACGACATGTACTGGCTTCTGGCGCCGTGGAAAATCTTCGACCCCGGCGTTCGTCTCGCGTATGACGGGGAGAAGCCCTGCCCGGAGGGGGGCACCTGCGACGTGCTGAAGCTCTCGTTCGAGGGCGTCGGGTTGACGCCGAAGGACGTCTACTGGCTCTGGGTGACCCGCGACGGACGCCGGATGGTCGCGTGGCAGTACGTCTTGAATGGAGCGCAGGAGGACCCGACGATGGCGCTCTGGAAAGACTGGCGCGTGTTTTCGGGCACTTCCCTCTCCCTGGAGAAGCCGATGGTCGGAAAGGGCACCGTGATCCGGTTCGAGAACGTGTCGGTCTCGCCGAGCCGGGAGGACGGCCTTTTCAAGCCGCAAGGCGGCCGGTAATTGTCCGGGAGCTCTCCCTTGCCCGTTCTCCGTTTTCATCGCCCGGTCCCTCGTCGATCCCACCGGAAGCCCCAAACGGGAGCTCGAACCGGAAAGGCTCTCTGATGCCCGTCTCCGGTTCCGCGAACGGGAAGCGTCTCGTGCTGTTCGACATCGACGGAACGCTGCTGTCCGCCGGGCGCGCCGCACGGGAATCGGTCCTCGCGGCGCTCACGGAGGTCTATGGCTGGACCGGGTCCGGGAGCTCCCACGACTTTTCGGGAAAGACCGACCCTCAGATCATTCGCGAGCTCATCCGTGACTCGGTTGGCGAAGACCGATGCGAGGCGCAGCTGCTCCGGGCGCTCGACTTCTATCTCGCGGAGCTCGAACGCCGTTTGACCACGGAGGCCGTCGTTCCCAAACCGGGCGTCGGATCCCTGCTCCGACGGCTGGCGGCGGAGCCCGGCGTCACGCTGGCTCTCTTGACGGGAAATCTCGAACGCGGCGCCCGGTTGAAGCTCGAGCCGCCGGGGTTCAACGGCTTCTTTCCCTTCGGGGCGTTCGGGAGCGACTCGGCGGACCGCTATGAGCTGCCGGCCATCGCGGTCGCGCGGGCGCGCGAGCGCACCGGGCATGAGTTTTCCGGCAAGTCGGTCGTCGTCGTCGGAGACTCCGTGCACGACGTCGGCTGCGGCCGCGCTCTCGGGGTCCGCGCGGTCGCCGTCGCCACGGGACCGACGAGCGCCGAGCGGCTCGCCCACGAGAAGCCGGACGTCCTCCTGGAGAGCTTCGCGGACGTGGATCGGGCGGCGGAGGCGATCCTGGGATGAGCCGCGCCGTCCTTCTTGCGGCCGGCTCCGTTCTCGCCGCGGGCGCGATCGCCTGGGGCTGCGCTTCCTCCGGTCCGGCGGCCAGGGCGGCGTCTCCCGCGGGACCGCACGCGCCTTACGACGCGCCGCCCGCCGCCGCGCACTCGATCGAGGTCGCCGTGCACAGCCGCGCCGCGCGGGAGATTCTCGCCTCGCTCGCGCGGCCCCGCTTCGACTCTTCGGATCCGAAGTTGCTCGAGGACCTGCCCGCCGTCCGATTCGCCATTCAGGACTCGGGCCGCGGAGCGGAGGTCTTCGAGAGCGACTTCGCCGCGGCGTTCGACGAGAAGGCGCGGGCGGCCGTATTCGACTTTCGATCCATCCGCGAGGCCCGGGACCGCTGGCAGGCGCTCCTCGATGTCGTCGCCTCCCGCGAAAGCGATCTCGGCCGCCTCGCGGCTGCGCGCGCCGCGGCCTTGCTGCCGGGCGACCGGCCCGTGTCCGTGCGCCTCGACGTGTACCTCTCCTTCGGGGTGGCGGGGCTCGGCGATCACATCGTCCTCAAGGGCGAGAATGGCCGGGAGGCGATGGTGCTCGACCTGGCGCGGGCGCTCGGGGACTCGGAAGGCGAGCCGCTCGACGCGCGGACCTCGCGCATTGCCCGCGTGATCGCCGGCGTGGCGTTCCGGCAGGCCTGGAGCGCCTACCGGGCGGAAAACCCGGCCTGGCTACATCCGGACCCGCAGCTCGGCCCCCTCGACGTTCTCCTCCGCGCAGTGGCGGAGGCGGGTCCGGTGGCCGTCTACAGCGTGGACGAGAACTTCTTTCCGCTCTCCGTCTGGCTGAAGGAACCGGCCAGGCGGGCCGTCGAAGACCTGAACCGCCGGGCCGACCGTCTCGCGGAGGCGGGAAACCTCGAGCGCCGAATGGAGCTGACCACGGAGATCCGGCGCGGGGACTTCGCGCGCCGCGTCGCC
Organism: Thermoanaerobaculia bacterium; assembly: GCA_035602095.1. GTDB lineage: Bacteria > Acidobacteriota > Thermoanaerobaculia > UBA5066 > Gp7-AA6 > JALYUA01. Next base: position 1,166 of record DATNMZ010000578.1, on the reverse strand, counting down.
GGCCAGCACGGCGCGTATCTGCTGGACGGAATCGTTCAGAACGCCGGGTTGACCGGCCTGCGGGAGGCGCTCCAGCGCGGGCCCCGGGCCTTCTTCCAGGCCTACGATCGGGCGACGCAGGCCGACAAGGATCTGCCCCCGCTGTCCAAGTCGATCCGAGAGCGTCTGGCGGATTCGGCTGCTCCCCGTCCGACCCCGGCGCGCTGACGGGCGCAGAGAAGATTCCGCCGATGGCCTCTCCCGATCTCCCGCTGCGGATCGCGGGCGAAGAAGTCGTGACGGGCGACTGGATTGACGTGCGTTCGCCGCAGTCGGGGGCGAGGCTCGCCCGGGTCGCCCGCGCCGGACCGCCGGAGATCGAGCGCGCGATCGCGGCGGCGTATCGGGCTTTCGCGGAGACCCGGGCTCTCCCGTCGCACCGCCGCGCCGCGATCCTCCGGGCGCTCGAGGCGGATCTCCTCGCGCGGCGGGCGCTCTACGTGGAAACGATCGTGGCCGAAGCGGGCAAGCCCCGCCGGTACGCGCAGGCCGAAGCCGACCGCGCCGCGATCACTCTTCGCCTCGCCGCGGAAGAGGCGACCCGGATCGGCGGCGAGGTCTTGCCCGTGGACATCGAGCCTCGCGGGGAAGGCGCTCTCTGTGTGGTCCGTCGCTTCCCCGTCGGGCCGGTGACGGCGATCACCCCGTTCAACTTCCCGCTCAACCTCGTCCTGCACAAGGTCGCTCCGGCGATCGCCGCGGGCAACCCGGTTCTCTTGAAGCCGTCCCCCCGGACGCCCATGACCGCGGATCTCCTCGCCCGCGCGATCGAAGGGTCGGGATGGCCGCGGGGAGGGTTTTCTCTGCTCCATGCCGATCCCCCCGTCGCGCGGCCTCTCTGGACGGACCCGCGGATCCGTTGCGTGAGCTTCACCGGCTCCGACACGGTCGGTTGGAAGATCAAGGAGGAAGCCTCGCGGCGGAAGGTGACGCTCGAGCTCGGAGGGAACGCGGCCGCGATCGTCTGCGCCGACGCCGACGTGCGCGACGCCGCATCGAAGCTGGCGGTCGCGGCCTTCGCCTATGCCGGCCAGGTCTGCATCAAGGCGCAGCGCATCTTCGTGGCGCGGGAGGTGCACCGCGACTTTCTCGACGCGTTCCTCGAGGCTTCACGCGCGATCGTCCCG
>DATNMZ010000577.1:0-3776 GCA_035602095.1 Thermoanaerobaculia bacterium | reverse complement strand
TCTGCCGGCGACGGGGACCCGATGCGCCCGGTCGGTCTCCTACATCGTTTCCCGTTTCCCGTTTCCCGTTTCCCGGATCCCCGATCACCCGATCACCCGATCACCGATCGCCTGTGTCCGATTTCGACCGGGCGGGAGGGGGCAAGCCCCTCCCCTACGGCACCAGGACCCGGACCCCAATTCACCCGATTACCCGATCACCCGATTAATCACCCGATCACCCGATCGCAGATCGCCAATCGCCGGATCCGTCACACGGCGAAGTAACGCGCCTGCGGGTGGTGAAGCACGAGTGCCGAAACAGAGGCCTCCGGGTCCATCATCGATCCGTCCGTGAGCTCGACGCCGATTTGACCGGCGGGGAGCAGGCGGAACACGGTCGTCTGGTCGGAGAGCTCCGGCCACGCGGGGTAGCCCGGGCTGTAACGCTTGCCGCGGTACCGCGACTGGAAGAGGTCCGTCATGGAGAGCGACGGATCGTCCGGGAATCCCCAGCGGGCGCGGATCTGGCCGTGCAGCCATTCGGCCGCGGCCTCGGCCGTCTCGACGGCGAGCGCCTGGAGAGAGTGACAGAGCAGATACTCGCCGCGGACTTTCAGGTCCTCCGCCCGCGCCCGGATCCCCTCCCCCGCCGTCGTAATGAGCATCGCGACGCTGTCGGGCGCACCGCCGGCCGAGGCGGGACGCACGAAATCGGCGAGCGACAGCCGTTCACCCGCCACCTGCCGGGGAAAGTGGAGCACGGCCTCCTCGCGTCCCGCGCGGGAAAGGCGCACCGTGTTGCCGTCGGAGGTGGCGTCGAAGAAGCGGTAAATCGCGCGCGCCCGGATCCAGCCCGAGCGGCGGATCTTCGCGATCACCTCCTCGAGCTCGGCCAGCCGAGGGTCCTGAGCCTCCTTCAGCTTGCGGAAGCTGCCCCGCAGGCCGAGATGCTTCGCATAGAGCATCTGCGGGTTCACGTACCCCGCGATCGCCGCCGGGTCGAGCTCCGCGAGAGCGTGGAGGTCGTAGTCCGGCGCGGCAAGAGGATCGGCGACCGCGACTTCGCTGCTGCGGACCGCCGGCGCCGACAGCGGGCTCACCGCCTCGGTTTCGGCGGCGGCAGCGACCGAGGCGCGGCGCACCTGCGCCTGCTCCGCGAGCGAGGCCCGTTCGGGCTCTCCCGAGAGGATCCGGTCCGCCAGAGCGAGCCCGCGCATCGCGTCGACCGCGTAAACGACCAGGCCTCCGTACGCCGGATCGATCTTCTGGTCCGTGAACTTCTGCGACAGCGCGGCCCCGCCGACGAGCAGCGGCACGGAAACTCCCCGCGCGGTGAGGTCCTGCGCCGTCGTGACCATCTGCTGCGCGCTCTTGACCAGGAGTCCCGAGAGACCGATCAGGTCCGGCTCGTGCTCCCGAAAGGCTTCGAAGAGACGCTCGGGCGGCACCTTGATCCCGAGGTTCACGACCTCGTAACCGTTGTTCGAGAGGATGATCTCGACGAGGTTCTTGCCGATGTCGTGCACGTCGCCCTTGACCGTCGCGAGAAGGATTTTCCCCTTTCGCGAATCGCTCGACTTCTCCAGGAACTGCTCGAGGTGGGAGACGGCCGCCTTCATGGACTCCGCGGACTGGAGCACTTCCGCGACGATCAGCTCGTTCGCATTGAAGAGGCGGCCGACCTCCCGCATCCCTTCCATCAGCGGGCCGTTGATGATGTCGAGCGGCGCCATCCCGGCGGCGCGAACCGCCTCCAGGTCCTCGACCAGACCCTCCTTGGACCCCTCCAGGATGTAGCGAGGCAGCCGCTCGAGAGGGGTTCCCGCGCGGGCGGCCGTCCGCGGCGTCGCGCCCTTCGCCTTGAAGTGCGCGGCGAAGGCGGCGACGGGGTCCTCGCCCCGGCTGAAGAGCAGGTCTTCGGCGAGCCGCTTCTCCTCGTCGGAGATCGAGGGGTACCGCATGATGCGTTCGCTGTTGACGATCGCGAGATCGAGGCCCGCCTTGACGCAGTGGTAGAGGAAGACGGAGTTCAGGACTTCCCGGCCGCCCTCCGGAAGACCGAAGCTCACGTTCGAGATGCCGAGGATCGTCTTCGGCTCGGGAAACTCCGCCTTGATGAGCCGGATGCCTTCGATCGTCTCGACTGCGCTTCCGACGTACTTCTCATCCCCCGTGCCGCAGGGAAAAACCAGCGGATCGAAGAAGATGTCGCCGGGGGCGACGCCGTACTTCTCCGTCAGCAGAGTGAAGCTGCGCCGGGCGATCTCGAGCTTGCGCTCGCGCGTGACGCCCATCCCGTGCTCCGGGTCTTCATCGATCGTCCCGACGACGAGCGCGGCGCCGTACTTCTGGGCCATGGGCACGACGGAGCGAAAGCGCTCTTCGCCATCCTCGAGGTTGATCGAGTTCAAGATCGACTTTCCCTGGCTCCATTTCAGTCCCAGCTCCAGGACGCGCGCGTCCGTCGAGTCGATCATGAGCGGCACCTTGACCATCTTCGTCACGCGTTCGAGAAACGCGTTCACGTCGGCGGCCTCGTCCCGGTCGGGATCCTGGAGACACACGTCGATGACCTGCGCCCCGTTCTTCACCTGCGCGCGGGCGATCTCGGCGGCCGCCTCGAATTTCCCCTCCGCGATCAGGCGCTTGAACTTGCGGCTGCCGAGCACGTTCGTGCGCTCTCCGACCAGCACGGGGCGATTGTCGACGTCGACCTCGAGCGCCTCGATGCCGGAGACGAGCGTCTTCGCGACGTGGGGGATGCGGCGCGGGCGCTTTCCCTCCGCGGCCTTCGCCAGCGCGCGGATGTGCTCCGGCGTCGTTCCGCAGCAGCCGCCGACGACGTTGACCCAACCCTCCTGCATGAACCGCGAGAGGTGCGCGGCGAGACGCTCCGGCGTCTCCGAGTAGTTGCCCTCCGGGTCCGGAAGCCCGGCGTTCGGATAGCAGGAGACGTACGTCTTGGCGAGACCCGACAGCGTTCGGAGGTGGTCCGTCATGAATTCCGGGCCCGTCGCGCAGTTCAAGCCGATCGAGAGGAGGGGCGCGTTCATCACGGACGCGTAGAGGGCGTCGATCGCCTGGCCGGCGAGCATCGTCCCCATCGGCTCGATCGTGACCGACGCCATGATGGGAACGCTCCAGCCGGTTTCCGAGAACGCCTCCTGGATCCCGATGAGACCGGCCTTCATGTTGCGCGTGTCCTGCGAGGTCTCGAGAAGCAGGACGTCGGCGCCGCCCGCCAGAAGCCCCGCGGCCTGAACCCGATAGTGCGCGATGAGCTCCTCGAACGTCACGCCTCCGGTCACGGTGACCGAACGCGTCGTCGGCCCCATCGAGCCCGCGACGAACCGCGTGCGGTCGGGCGTCGAGAATTGCGCCGCGACTTCCCGAGCCAGCTCCGCCGCGCGGCGGTTGATCTCGAACGCCTCGGCGGCGAGGCCATATTCGGCGAGGACGAGGGGCGTGGCGCCGAACGTGTTCGTCTCCACCATGTCGGCGCCCGCCTCGAAGTAGGCGGCGTGCATCGCGCGAACGACGTCGGGCCGCGTCTTGACGAGGTTCTCGTTGCAGCCCTCGAGCGCGTCTCCCCCGAAGTCGGCGGCGGTCAAATTCTGCGACTGGATCCACGTGCCCGTCGCCCCGTCCAGGACGAGGATTCTCTCGGCGAGCGCCTGGGAGAGCGCCTCCGAGCGACCCTGCATTGTTCCGGCGTTCGGACGTTCGAGAGCCATGGAACCGGTGATCTTAGCCGTTCCGACGGCCCCTCACCCCGTCCCTCTCCCGCCGGGAGA
>DATNMZ010000576.1:0-5702 GCA_035602095.1 Thermoanaerobaculia bacterium | reverse complement strand
CGTCGCCGCAGCGGCCGAAGACACGAGCGTGCTCGAGAACGACAAGGTGAGGGCCACGTTTTCCAATCGCGGCGCCGTGCTCGCCTCGTACCTGTTGCTTCACCACACGGACGACCACGGGCATCCGCTCGAGCTCGTCCGGCAGCTTCCCCCGCCGGCGCCCCGGCCGCTCGCGCTCCAGTTCCCCGACCGTCCCGAGCTCACCGAGCGCGTCGCGCAGGCGCTGTTTGTCACGGAGAAGCTGCCCGCGCAGACGCTCAAGTTTCGCTATTCCGACGGCGCGCTGTCCGTCGAGAAAGAAGTCCATCTCGACCGCGGATACCTCTTCGACGTCCACACCCGCGTCTCGGGGGGAGTGCCCTACACGTTGCTCGTGGGGACCGGCTTGCGCAACGCCTCGGACCAGGAGAAGGCTTCTCAATACTCGCCTCCCGCCGCCGCGCTTGCGATGAGCGGCAACGGCTTCGAGCGCGCGAGCGCGGAAAAGCTCGAGAAGCCCCGCTCCTGGCCGCTGGCGCCCAACGGCTTCGCCGGTCTCGAAGACAACTACTTTCTCGCGGTCTTTCTCCCCAAGCAGCCGGCGATGGCGGTCGCGGTTCCGGTGGCCGGCGTCACGCCGGCGGCTCCCGGCCGGGATGGCGCTCCCGGCAAGCCCGTGCCCGGCATCACAGCGGGCGTGACGGCGACGGGAGCGCTCGACGCGCGGGCCTACTTCGGGCCCAAAGACGTCGAAGTGCTCGAGAGCGCGCACCTGGGACTCGAGCGTACGGTCGACTTCGGCTGGTACGGGATCCTCGCCCGTCCGCTGCTGTGGCTCTTGAAACGCACGTACGCCTGGGTGGGCAACTACGGCCTCGCCATCCTGATCGTCACGCTCGCGATCCGGATCCTCCTCTTTCCCCTGATGCACAAGAGCTACGCATCGATGAAGAAGATGCAGAAGATGGCGCCGAAGATGAACGCCATCCGGGACAAGTACAAGAAGGCGAAGACGGACACCGCGCAGCGCCAGAAGATGAACGAAGAGATCATGAAGCTCTACCAGGCCGAGGGGCACAACCCGATGAGCGGCTGCTTCCCGGTGCTGCTCCAGCTCCCGGTCCTCGTCGCTTTCTACAACGTGCTCTCCCGCTCGATCGAGCTGCGCCACGCGCCGTTCATCCTCTGGATCCGCGACCTGTCCGCCGTGGACCACACGTACGTCCTGCTCATCCTCATGATCGTCTCGATGTACGTGCAGCAGGCGATGACGCCGTCGACCGCGGACCCCACGCAAAAGAAAATCTTCATGGCCATGCCGCTTCTGTGGGGCTTCTTCTTGAAAGACATGCCCTCGGGGCTCGTCCTGTACTGGCTGTTTTCGAACGTGCTGACGATTTTTCAGCAGATGATCATCAATCGGATGTCGAGCGGAGGCGAGCCTGCCCCCGCTCCGAAGAAGGAGTTCCGGCAGGCGCGCGCGTAGCCGGAACGGCGGGAGTTCCAATGCGATTTGAAGGTAAGTCGGAGCAGGAAGCGATCGAAATGGCGCTTCGCGAATTGAAGCGGCCCGCCTCGGAGCTCGAGTACTCGATCGTCCGGGACGAGAAATCTTTCTGGGGCGGCCGCGTCGTCGAGATCGAGGTCGCCGGCGTCGAGCCGGGCGGGCCCTCCGGAGAGAAGACGGCGAAGGCCCCGTTGCCGCCGGAGGACTTCCGTCCGGACCCCGTACCGGCGGCGGCTTCCGCGGGACCGGCCGCGGGGTGGCGCGGCGAGGAGGCCGAGCCCGAGCACCGGGAGAAGGCCGGCGCCCGATCGGGGTCCCTGGGGCCCGGGGCGATGGACGACGAGGCGTTTGCGGCCGTCGAGGCGACGCTGACCGAGCTCCTGTCCGCGGCCGGCTTCCTGGTCGAGACGCGACGCAGGCCGGGCGAAGAGATGCTCTTCGAGCTGATCGGCGACGACACGGGGCCGCTCCTGGCCAACCGGGGCGAGGGGCTGAACGGTCTGGAGGTTTTGACCGGCCGGCTCGCGTCGAAGCGTCTCGGCCGTCCCGTCTATCCGCGTCTCGATGCCGAGGGTTTCCGCGCGCACCAGCGGGAATCCCTGGAGGAGCTCGCGCTGCGGTCGGCCAACGAGGCCAAGAGAACGAAGAGCCCGCAGCTTCTGCCGCCGCTGTCGCCCGGCGAGCGCCGGCTCGTGCACATCGCGCTCGCGGCGGATCCGGAGGTCGAAACGGAGAGCGAAGGCGACGGCTTCTTGAAGCGCGTCGCCGTGCGCCCCAGAGCGAGCTGACGCGCGGCCCACGGAGCCGCCGACGGGATGCGCCCGGACCCGTTCTCTCTCGACGACACGATCGTCGCGCTCGCGACTCCGCCGGGCCGTTCCGCGCTGGCGCTCCTGCGCCTCTCGGGAAAGGACTCCGGTCCCATCCTGCGTCGCGTCGCGCCGAGCCTGCCGGAAAAGTTGACGCCTCGCGCGCCCCGCCTCGCGGCGATCCAGGGCGCCGAGGGCGTCCCAATCGACCGGGGTCTCGTGACCTTCTTTCCGGGGCCGGGATCGGCGACGGGCGAGGACGTCGCGGAGCTCTCCGTGCACGGCGGACCCGCCGTCGTGCGCGGTGTCCTCGCGGCGCTCGTGTCGGCGGGCGCCCGGCCCGCGCGGCCCGGCGAGTTCACGCGGCGGGCGTTTCTTTCGGGCAGGCTCGACCTCGTGGAGGCGGAGGCCGTGCGGGAGCTCATCGAGGCGCGCACGGAGGCGGCGGTCGCGGCGTCGGCGCGGCGGCTGGACGGCAGTCTCTCGCGAAGGCTCGCGGGCGTCCGCGAGGAGCTGTCGGCCGCGGCGGCGGAGCTCGCGGCGACGATCGACTTCGCCGAAGATGTCGGGGAGGCCGTTTCGCCCCGCACCCCCGGCCGCATCGCCCGCGCCCGGGAGGAGCTGGCGCGGCTCGCAGGATCGGCGCAGCGCGGCCGGCTCCTCGCCGAAGGCGCGCGCGTCGTTCTTCTCGGCCCGCCCAACGCCGGCAAGTCCACGCTCTTCAACGCGCTCGTCGGCACCGAGCGGGCGATCGTCACGGAAGTTCCCGGCACGACGCGGGACACTCTCGACGCGGCCCTGGACATCGGCGGCGTCCCGGTCGAGCTCGTCGACACCGCCGGGTTGCGGTGCACGGAGGATCCGGTCGAGCGGATGGGCGTCGCCCGGGCGCGCGCGGCAGCGGGCGGCGCGGACGCGGTCCTCTACGTCTTCGATGCCGCCGCCGGGTGGTCCTCCGAAGACTCCGGCGCCCTCGAAAGCCTGAACGGCGCGCGGCTCCTCGTGATCGCCAACAAGATCGACACCGTGCGGCCGGCCGGCGCGGGAAGGACCTCGGGGCCGGTGCCGTCTCCGCGGCCGGCGTTCCCGCTGTGCGGAATCGCGGCGGACGCGGGGGAGAAGCTGCGGGCGGAGCTCGCGGCCCTGCTCGACGGGGGCCCGCCGGGGGAGGCGTACTCGGAGATGCTCGCGTCGGCGCGGCAGCGCGACGCGGTGGTCCGCGCGGAGGCGGCCGCCGCGCAGGCCTTCGCGGCGCTCGACCGCGGCGAGTCTCCCGAGTATCCGGCGGCGCAGGTCCACGAAGCGCTCGACGCTCTCGCGGATCTGGTCGGCGAGACGACGCACGAAGACGTCCTGGAGCGGATCTTCGCCACCTTCTGCATCGGGAAATGAGGCCGGGGAAAGGCGCGGAATCGCGATGAGGTACGAGGTCCTGGTCATCGGCGGGGGACACGCCGGCATCGAGGCCGCGCACGCCGCGGCGGCGATGGGACGGAAGACCGCGCTCTTGACCGCATCCCGGGACGCGATCGGCCGGATGTCGTGCAATCCCGCGATCGGCGGACTCGCAAAAGGGCAGCTCGTGCGCGAAATCGACGCTCTCGGCGGCCTCATGGGAACGCTCGCCGACTCCGCCGGGATCCAGTTCAAGGTCCTGAACCGCTCGCGCGGCCCGGCGGTCTGGGGGCCGCGCGCGCAATGCGACAAGGCGCGCTACTCCCGCCTCGCCGGAGAGGCCCTGGCCGCAACGCCCGGCCTCGCTCTGCTGGAGGGGATGGCGGAGGACCTGCTCGAGGCCGGCGGCCGGATCCAGGGCGTCTCCACGGAGGATGGCCGGCGGATCGAATCGGACACGGTGGTCATCACGACCGGGACTTTCCTGCGGGGACTGATGCACACGGGGGAGCGCCGGACGGAAGGCGGACGCGTGGGAGAGCCGGCGTCCAAAGGCCTTTCGGCGGCGCTCGCGCGCGCCGGCCTCGCCCTCGGCCGCTTCAAGACGGGGACGCCTCCTCGAGTCCACCGGGACAGCGTCGACTACGCCCGCTGTGTCGAACAGCACGGCGACGACCCGCCGGTCCCCTTCTCCTTTCGCACGGAGGCGCTCCCGCGCGAGCAGGCGCTCTGCTGGCTCACGGCCACCAACGAAAAGGTTCACGCGATCATCCGCGAGAACCTGCACGCGAGCCCCATGTACTCCGGCGCGATCCGCGGAATCGGCCCGCGCTACTGCCCCTCGGTGGAAGACAAAGTCGTGCGGTTCGCGGAGAAACCGAGCCACTCGCTCTTTCTCGAGCCGGAGGGTGTGCGCGCATCCGAGATCTACATCAACGGCCTCTCGACGTCGCTGCCCGAGGAGGTTCAACGGGCGATTCTCGCGGAGATCCCCGGCCTCTCCCGCGCGCGGATGCTGCGCGCCGGCTACGCCGTCGAATACGACTTCGCCTTTCCGGACCAGCTCTCGATGGCGCTCGAGGTCCTGCAGGCCCCGGGGCTGTTCCTCGCCGGGCAGATCAATGGGACGTCGGGATACGAGGAGGCGGCCGCCCAGGGCCTCTGGGCGGGGATCAACGCCGCTCTCTCGACCCGCGGGCAAGAGCCGTTCGTGCTCGACCGATCGGAAGCGTACGCGGCGGTGATGGTCGACGACCTGACGAAGAGGGGACTGGAGGAACCGTACCGCCTCTTCACCTCCCGCGCGGAGCATCGCCTCCTGCTCGGAGTCGATACCGTCTTGGCGCGCCTGACTCCTCACGGACGGCGGCTCGGGCTGATTTCCGAAGCGGAGTATTCGCGGGCGATGAGGTCCGAGGAGCGGGTGGCCCGCGCGGACAGGACCCTCTCCGAGCGCGTGTTGAACCCGAACCGGCAGACCATCGCGGAAGTCGAGGAGGTCCTGGGAATCCGGTTCGAAGGGCCGACGAGCCTTCGTAACTTATTGAAACGTAATGACTTAACAGTAGATCGGTTGGCCCTCTACGCGCCGGAGATCTTCGAGGAGCTCTCGCGCGAGGAGAGAAGCATCGTCGAGAGTCGAGTCCGCTACGAGGGATACATCCGCCGCGAGCTGGAGCGGCTCGAGCGCGCCCGGCCGCTCGAATCCCGTCCCATTCCGGACGGGTTCCAGTACCGCGGGCTGGCCGGTCTCTCCAACGAGATCGTCGAGAAGTGCGGGCGCCGGAAGCCCCGCACGGTCGGCGAGGCGGCGCGCATCCCTGGAGTGACTCCGGCGGCGGTCGCGATAATCTCGGCCCATGTTGCCCGAGGGGGGCGAGTCCCCTCCTGAAGTCTTCGACGCGCTGATCGCCCTCCGCAGCCCCGCGTTCGGGCTCGTCCTCGACCCCGGAACTTCCGAAAGGCTCGCCCGCTACCTCGCCGTCCTCGATCTATGGCGCCGCCGGACGAAC
>DATNMZ010000575.1:0-2038 GCA_035602095.1 Thermoanaerobaculia bacterium | reverse complement strand
GGGCTGGTGCGCTCGGTCGAAGTCTGAGGGCCGCCCCCGTTCCCGCTCCCGGGCTCGCCGGTTTGACTCTTCGCACGCCGAGTCTCGTCGACGGACCGGAAGCGGAAGGTTGATGGCGGACGCCGCCGTTTCGGTCGAGCCCGTCGGCCGCTCGAAGAAGGATCTCGGCCGCTTCTTCAACGTCGCCGACCGCGTCTATGCGCAGGATCCGCACTGGGTCGCGCCGTTGCGCGACGACCTTGCCAAGGTGCTCTCGGACTCGAACCCGTTCTTCCAGCACGGGGAGATGCAGCTCTTCCTCGCACGCCAAAACGGCCGCGACGCGGGCCGCATCGCCGCGATCCTGGATCACAACCACAACGCGTTTCACGGCGAGAAGACGGGCTTCTTCGGGTACTTCGAGAGCGAGAACGACCCGGCGGTCTCGGGTCCGCTCTTCGATGCCGTAGGGACCTGGGTGCGGGAGCGGGGCATGAAGACGCTCCGGGGCCCGGCGAATCCGACTCTGAACGACGAGGCCGGCCTGCTCGTCGACGGATTCGATTCCTCGCCCGTTCTCATGATGACCTACAACCCGCGGTACTACGTCGCGCTCGTCGAGCGCGCCGGCTTCCGCAAAGCGAAGGACCTTCTCGCCTGCTGGTTTCCGATCAAGGCCGATCCCCTGGCCCGGCTGACGAAGTTGGCGCAACGAATCGCCCGCCGGGAGACGGACGTGGTCGTCCGCAAGATCTCGAAGAAGAGCCTCGCGGCGGATCTGCCGAGAATCCGCGAGGTCTACAACGAGGCCTGGGAGAAGAACTGGGGATTCGTGCCGATGACCTCCGAGGAGATGGAGTTCATGGCGAAGCGCTTGAAGCCGCTCGTGGACGAGGATTTCCTGTTTCTGGCGGAAGCGCGGCGGCCCGACGGGTCTCTCGAGCCGGTGGCCTTCATGCTCACGCTGCCCGACTACAACGTGGCGATGAAGCCGCTTCGGGGGCGGCTTCTCCCGTTCGGATGGCTTCGGTTTCTCTGGGACCGGAGGAAGATCCGCACCATCCGTGTCGTGACGCTCGGGATCAAGAAGGAGTGGCGCCTGCGCGGGATTCAGGCCGTGATGTTCGAGAGAGGCCTCCACACCGCGCTCGGGCGCGGCTACACGGGCTGCGAGATGTCCTGGCTGCTCGAAGACAACGAGGCGGTCCTCCGCGCCGCAGACCTTTGGGGCGGCAAGGTCTACAAGACCTACCGGATGTACGACCGGCCGGTCGGGCCTGCGGCCGACCGGGCGAGGACGTAGGTGATGGGTCGTAGGACATAGGGGCCCCGGTTACCACCTATCACCGACCACCTACGACCTGCGGGCGACCCGATCGTAGAGCGCGTCAGCCGCAGGCACCGCCGCGATCGCGAGCGCCAATCCCGCGAGGACGTCCACGACGTAGTGATATCGGCAGTAGACCGTCGAGAGGATCAGGCACGTCGCGACGGGGAGCAGCCACCAGAAGACATCGCGCGCGCGCCGGAAGGCGACGAAGAGAACCGTTGCGGCGATCATCGTGTGGCCCGATGGGAACACGTCGAGCTTCGTGTGCTCGAGCTCGTCCAGAGTCCGGGAGATGGTCCGGGACAGCGCGGTTGTCTCGAGGACGACCGTTTGTCGTGATGCGAGCGCATAGCGGGGCCCGAGCGCCGGAACGAGGAAGTATCCGGCGTAGGAGACGTAAAAGCAGAGCGTGAGAGTGAAAATGTAGCGGCGCAGGGCCGGTTTCGATCGCGCCCAGAGCGCAAGTCCCAGCGCGAAGGAGAGAAAGTAATAGGTGGCGTACGAGAGGTACATCACGTCGGTCAGCCAGGGTCGCGTGAAGCGCTCGAGCCACACGGTGACGTCCACGCCGAACAGAGCGCGGTCCGCTGCAATCAGGAGATCGTCCCGGGCGCGCCCGCGCGCAGCGGAGATCAGCGGGCCGAGCGTCTCGTAGAGGATGGGGATGAAAGCGGCCGGGTAGAAATCGAGCAGGAAGGCGACGGCGCGCGGGAGGCGATCCTCGCGCCG
>DATNMZ010000574.1:0-2678 GCA_035602095.1 Thermoanaerobaculia bacterium | reverse complement strand
TCTCCCGGCTTCAAGACGCTGCAGAGCCTCGAGGAGCCGCCGAGCTCGAGCGCGATCATCGACAGGAGACCCTTCTCGGCGTCCACCCACGCCCCGGTCAGCGCGAGAGGCTCGATCATCATCGGCGACCCGCCCGCGACCGGCGCGTAGGCCTCCAGGTTCTGGAGCCGGAAGAACTGGCCCGGCTGGAAGTTCGCCGCCGCGGCGGGCGCCCGGACGACGACTTCGACGATCGTCGGGGTGAGTCGGTGCACTTCGTGGACTCGCGCCGTCAGAGCGTCCGAGACGGTCGCCTGGAAGGACTCCCAGTCGGCCTCCGGCGCCGCCTCGCCGCGGGCCCCGGGGGCCGGCCCGCCGAGCACGTCGGTGACGGCGCGGTACCCCTTCTTCGCGGACGCCATCGCCTTGACCACGTTCCCGTTGAACGCGGGGTGGTTGTCTCCGAAGAAGCTGACGAGCCGCCCGGCCCGCGAGTACCCGGTGAAGAAAGCCTCCTGGTCGTCCGCGGAGGCGGCTTCGAGCCGCCACCCTCCGGAGCCATCCGGCACGGCCCGGTGGGGGAGAAAGAACCGCCGGCGCTCGTCCATCGCGAACGTGCCCGGCCATTCCTTTTCGTACGTGATGTTCGGCGTCGTGCCGGCAGCCACCAGGCAGGACCGCGCGGGCAGCTCGACGATGTCGCCGGCGCCCGACCGGCGGAACCGGACGGCCTGCAGGAGCCCGCGCTCGTCCACGATCGCCTCCTGAGGCTCCAGCCCTTCGATGAAAGAGATTCCTTCCTCGAGAGCTTTCACGACCTCTTCGTGGTTCAGGCGGTACGCGGGGGAGTCCTCCAGCGACCGGCGGTAGACGATCGAAACGCCGCCCCACTGCCGGCAGAGGCGGGACAGATCCGGCGGCTCTCCCGCCAATCGCGCGCGCTCCCGCTCCCGGCGCACTTCCCTGCCGTGCTGGAGGAGGCGATCGAGGAGATCGCGCTCTTCGGCGTCGAACGGCTGCCGCACGGCCGTTTCACCGCGCTCGGCGACGAGAGTCTCGTACCGGCGGAGGACTTTCTCGGCCTGGACGGGGTAGTAGGCGAGGAGCTCCGTCGCGGTGTCGATCGCCGTCAGGCCGCCGCCGATGATCAGGGCCGGGAGATCCGCCTGAAGATTCGCGAGCGCCTCTTCCTTGAAGGCTCCCGTGAGCTGGAGCGCCATGAGGAAATCCGAGGCCTTCCGGATTCCCCGGACGAGGTTGTTCTTCATTCCGATGATCGTCGGACGGCCCGCCCCGGCGGCGATGGCGACGTGGGCAAAGCCCATGTCGAAGGCCTGCTCCGCGGTGACGGTGCCCCCGAAGCGCACGCCGGGAAGAATGGCGAACCGGCGGCGGCGCGCGAGTGTCAGGTGAATCAGGGTCAGGAAGTTCTTGTCCCACCGGACGGTGATGCCGTACTCGGAGACCCCGCCGAAGCCCGCGAGCGGGCGCCGGTCGAGGGGAGAGACGATCTCGTCCCAGTCCCGGATCGGGCGGATCCCGCCGCCGTCGGCTCCGGTCCAGTCCGCCCGCAGCGGCTCGATCTTCAGGCCGTCGATTCCGGCGACGCCGAACCCCTCGGAGAGCAGGTAGTGGGCGAGCGTATAGCCCGCGGGGCCGAGCCCGACGACGAGCACCTTTTTTCCGTTGTACGGGAGGGCGAAAGGGCGAGCGGGAGAGAGCGGGTTCCAGCGCGTGAAGAGGCCGTAGATCTCGACGCCCCACGGCAGCGCGAGAACGTCGGTCAAGACGCCCGTCTCGATCTGCGGAATGTTGACCGGCTCCTGCTTCTGGAAGATGCACCCCTTCATGCAGTCGTTGCAGATGCGGTGGCCGGTCCCCGGGCACATCGGGTTGTCGATGCAAACGAGCGCGAGCGCGCCGATCGAGTCTCCGTCGCGGCGGAGCGCGTGCATTTCGGAAATCTTCTCGTCGAGCGGACAGCCGGGGAGGGAAACGCCGAGAGGATTCTTCTGAAAGGTCGCCGTCTTCGCGTCGAAGAAGCCTTTCGAGCAGGAGTCCTTCTCGCGCTCGTGGCACAGGATGCAGTAGTGAGCCTCGCCCAGGACCTGCCTCGGGGTCATCCGCGGGTCGGTGAGCCCGAACCCGTCCCGGCGGCGGCGGCGGCGGGCCGGCCCGACCCGCTCTTCCGGAAGGGCCGGGTTCGGGCGTTCGGTCTCGACCAGGGCAGAGTAGTCGAGAGGCTCGGGGACTTTGAACGACGCCCAATGCCGGACCTCTTCTCCGAAGAGATCCGGTCGGGAGAGGCGGGCGCGAATCCAGAGCGCGTAGGCCTGCAGGAGCGCCTCGGCGAATCGGAGAAGCCCCTCATCGCCGGACCCGCTTTCGAAAGCGGGCAGCGCGGCCTCCTCGAGGCGGGCGGCGCGGAGCGCGAGAGCCGTGGCGCGCTCACGCGAGGGACCCGGCACCTCGGGGATCTTCTTCTGGCGGATCGCCGCGAGGAAGTCCGCCTCGAGATCGAGGAGCCCCGCTCCCAGCCGGGCCGTTGCCAGCTCGGGGTCGGAGTCCCACGGAAGCTCCGGATGGAGGCCGCGCTCGATCGCCCGGCCCGTTCGAGCCAGGGCCTCTCCCGCGGGGCCGGAGAGATCCGGGAGCGCCGCCTTCAGGGCGCGGCGCTGCAGGAGGTCGCGGCGGAACCG
>DATNMZ010000573.1:0-2468 GCA_035602095.1 Thermoanaerobaculia bacterium | reverse complement strand
GTCCTTCCGCGGGTCCGCTCCCTTGCGGAGCACGGGCCGGCCGGTGGTTTCGTCCGCGCCCCTCCGGACGTAATGGCCCGTAGCGACTGCGTCGCAGCCCATCCCGCGCGCGCGGTCCCAGAGAGTCGCGAACTTCACCTTCGCGTTGCAGGCCGAGCAGGGAATGGGGGTGTCCCCGGCGAGGTACGCGCCCACGAATGGCCGCACCACGCTCTCGGCGAACTCCTCCTCGAGATCGAGAACGTAGTGCGGGATGTCGAGCGCCCAGGCCACGCGCCGCGCGTCGGAAAGGTCGTCCGCGGTGCAGCAGCGGCCGGTTCGGCCCGGTTCCCCCGAATGGTCCCAGAGCTGCATGGAGAGGCCGAGGACTTCGTGCCCCTCCCGCTTCAACAGGAGCGCCGCGACCGAAGAGTCGACGCCCCCCGACATGGCGACGGCGATGCGCATGAAAGAAGTTCTCAGTTCACAGTCATCAGTTCACAGTTCGGATCCGATAACTGAAAACTGACAACTGACAACTGACAACTGACAACTGACAACTACCCTTTGGCGGTCAGGATGAGCATCAGGGTCGATCCGCCGATCGAGAACTCCGACTGGTTCGCAAGCTCCCACTCCCGAATCCGCTCTTCCCCGACGAAGGTCCCGTTGGACGAGCCGAGATCGACGAGCGTGACCGTCTCGCCCGCGACCTCGATCGCCGCGTGCTGCCGCGAGATTTCCGGGTCGTCCACGTTGATGTCCGCGTCGTGCCGGCCGACGATGACCCGGGGCTTTTCGACGGCGTAGATCCGCCCGGCCTCGGGTCCCGCGATCACGGCGAGAGCGACTCGCGAGTCGGCCGGCATCTTCAGCTCCGCAAGCGAGGGGCGGCGGCTCGCCGGCTGCGCCGCCCTCTTCGCCGTCGCCTCGTTCCCCTTTTTCCGGGCGTCGGGCGACCGGAGCACGGTATCCTCGCCGCCTTTCGCCGGCGCCGCGGAGCCCGTCGTCTCGGGAGCCCGGTCGCGGAAGATTTCGAAGATTGCCAGGCACTTCGTGCAGCGCACTTTCTTCGAGACTTTCCCCTCGAACCGCGCCTCGTCGTACCGATAGCGCGCGTAGCAGCGGTCGCACTCGATGATCAAGCGCGGACCCCGTTCGAGGCGAGCGCCGGCTCGGGCCCGGCCGATCGCGGTAGCTCCGCGGCAGAGCGCACGTCCGCGACGATGCGGGGAAGGATGGCGAGCACCGCGTCGACCTCCTCCTCGCGGGTCCAACGCGAGAGGGAGAAGCGGATCACCTGACGGGCGTCGCGGCGGGAGAGGCCCAGGGAAAGGATGGCCGGCGACGGGGAGAGGGTTCCGCTCGAGCACGCGCTCCCCGCCGACACCGCCACGCCTTCGAGATCCAGGCGGACGAGGAGGACCTCGGCCGCCGCGCCTTCGAAGTGAATGGCGGACGTGTTCGGCAGTCGCGGGATGCCCCGACTCAGGGCGCGCGCCGCGGGGATGCGTTCGAGAATCCCGCCTTCGAGCCGGTCCCGCAGGCGCTCGATCCCGGCGCTCTCGCCTTCGAGCCGCTGCCGGGCGAGCCGGGCGGCGACTCCGAACCCGACGAGCGCCGGTGTGTTCTCCGTCCCGCCCCGCAGCCTCTTTTCCTGGCCTCCCCCCGGGGTCCGCGGGGCGAGCGGGACGCCCTTCCGGACAAAAAGCGCGCCGGCGCCCTTCGGGCCGTGGAGCTTGTGGGCCGAGAGGCTCAAGAGATCGACGCCGAGCGCCCGGACGTCGAGGCGGACGCGGCCGGCCGCCTGGACCGCGTCGGTGTGGGCGAGGACGCCGCGGGCCCGGGCGCCGGCGGCGATCGGCCCGACCGGAAAGAGGCCGCCGTACTCGTTGTTCGCGGTCATGACGGAGACGAGAAGCGTCTCTTTCTCCAGCGCGTCGAGAACGCGGCCCGCATCGAGCGCGCCGGAAGGCTCCGGGTCGACGACGCGGCACTCGCCGGCGGCGTCCATCGGCTCCCGCACGGAGGGGTGCTCGGCACCCGAGCGGACGAGGCGCCCCCGACGCCCGGCGACGGCGCCGAAGATGGCCATCGCGTTCGCCTCCGTTCCGCCCGACGTGAAGAAGATCTCCTCCGGCGACGCGCCGACGAGCCTCGCCACCTCCTCGCGCGCCTCCTCGACGGCCCGACGCGCCCGCCGCCCCGCCGCGTGGACGGAAGAGGGGTTTCCGTAGAGCTCGAGCGATTCGACCACGGCGGCGCCGGCTTCCGGATCCAATTTTGTGGAGGCGTTGTTGTCGAGATAGATCATTGGCCGCACCGGGGCGCCGCTTCGGAGGGGAATCCTCCTTGCCATGTCGAATGCCGCACTCCGGATTATCGCCCCGATTGAAGCGCCGGTAAAAACTCCCTGAAGGAATAGCCGCCGCGGACAGGGGGGTTAAGATCGAGAGAACAATGAAATCGGCCCTGAGCGTCGCGCTTTT
>DATNMZ010000572.1:0-12680 GCA_035602095.1 Thermoanaerobaculia bacterium | reverse complement strand
TCGCTTCCGATCCCTTCGTCGTCCCCGGCGCGACGGTGCATCCGGACGACGACGTCCACGCCGTCGTCTCCGAGGCCGCCGGTCCGTTTGCCCTGCCGGTCTTCAAGCTCCACTGCTCCGTCGGAGCGTTCGTCCCGGACGACCGCCGCCTCGATCCGCTCTGGCGGGAAGTCTCTGCGGGAGGCCAGCCCGTCGTCGTGCACACCGGCAGCGCTCCCGAGGGAACGGCCACGCACGGCGAGGTGGAGGCGATCGGCCGCGTCGCCGCCCGCTGGCCCGATGCCCGCATCATCGTCGCGCACTTCGGGTCCCCGTCGGAGACGACGACGCTGGAGCTTCTCGGCCGGACGCGCTCCGTCTACGCGGACCTGGCGCCCGTCGTCGCCGACCCGGTCGCCCTCGCCCGCTCCGCGATCGCGGGCCTCGAGCGGCGGATCCTCTTCGCCTCGGACGCTCCGACCGTGGCTGTCTCGATCGAGGACTCTCTCGCCCGCGTCCGCGCCTGGCACCTCCCGGATTCCGATGAGGCAGCCGTGCTCGGAGAGACCGCAGACCGGCTTCTCCCGCTCTCGCGGCGCGCCGCGAGCCCTCCTCCCTCCTCCCCGGAGGCGCGGGCGTGACATCGAACCCGGAGCGGAGCCCGCGCGCTAGTTCCAGAAGCGAAAGCGGGAGCGCCGAGCGCCTCGACACGTTCCCGAGGCTGATTCTTCATCACGCGCGCGAGCGGCCCGATCGGCCGGCGATCCGCGAGAAGGACCTCGGCATCTGGCAGACCTGGACGTGGAAGGAGGTCGGGGAGGAGGTGCGGGCGCTCGCCTGCGGCCTGGCGGCCCGCGGTCTCGCGCGGGGAGCGCGCATCGCGATCATCGGCGACAACCGGCCGCGGCTCTACTGGTCGATGGCGGCGGCACAGTGCCTCGGAGCCGTGCCGGTGCCCCTCTACCAGGACGCGGTGGCCGAAGAGATGGTCCACCCCCTGACGGAGGCCGAGGTTTCAATCGCCGTCGCGGAGGATCAGGAGCAGGTCGACAAGCTCCTCGAGATCCGGGCGCGCTGCCCCCTGCTGACGCAGATCGTCTACGACGACCCGCGCGGCCTGCGAAATTATCAGCGGCCATTGCTGGCGAGCTACGAGGAGATCCAGGCGCTCGGCCGCGCCTACGACCGCCAGCATCCCGGCTTCTTCGAGGCGCAGGTGGAGTCGGGGACGGGAAGCGACGTCGCGATCATCCTCTACACCTCGGGCACGACGGGAACGCCCAAGGGGGTCATGCTGACGCACGACAACCTGGTGATCACGGGCCGCAACGGCATCGAACGGGAAGGGCTCACCGACCGAGAGGAGGTTCTCGCTTATCTGCCGATGGCCTGGGTCGGCGACAACCTCTTCTCCTACGCGCAATCCTGCGTCGCCGGCTTCTGCGTGAGCTGCCCGGAGAGCGGCGACACCGTGATGACCGATCTGCGCGAGATCGGTCCGACCTACAACTTCGCTCCGCCCCGCGTCTACGAGAACATGTTGACGCAGGTCCTGATCCGCATGGAAGACGCGTCCGCGATCAAGCGCCGGATGTTCGACTACTTCCTGGCCGTCGCGCGCCGCGCCGGGGTCCGGATCCTCGACGGGAACCCCGTGCCCCTGCGCGACCGCGTCCTGTATGCCATCGGCCGGTTGCTCGTCTACGAGCCCCTGAAGAACGTGCTCGGACTCTCCCGCATCCGGCTCGCCTACACGGCCGGGGAAGCGATCGGGCCGGACCTCTTCGGCTTCTACCGGTCGCTCGGCATCAACATCAAGCAGCTCTACGGCTCGACGGAGGGCTCGGTCTTCGTCTGCGTGCAGCCGAACGGACGGGTCAAGCCCGATACCGTCGGCACGCCGGTGAAGGACGTCGAGGTCCGGATTTCCGACGACGGCGAGGTGCTCTTCCGCGGGCCGGGCGTCTTTCAGTCCTACTTCAAGAACCCGGAAGCGACCGCCGGCACCCGGACGGCGGATGGATGGGTGCACACGGGAGACGCCGGCTTCTTCGACGAGGAAGGGCATCTGAAGATCATCGACCGCGCCAAAGACGTCGGCCGATTGAAGAACGGCACGCTCTTCGCCCCGAAGTATCTCGAGAACAAGCTCAAGTTCTTCCCTTACGTCAAGGAAGCGGTCGCCTTCGGAGACGGCCGCGAGCATGCCGCGGTCTTCGTCCACATCGACCTTCAGGCGGTGGGCGACTGGGCCGAGCGGCGCAACCTGCCCTACAGCGGCTATTCGGACCTGGCCGGCCAGGAGCCCGTGTCGGAGCTCGTGCGGGAGTGCGTCGAGAAGGTCAACCGGGACCTCGCGGAAGACCCCCGCCTCTCCGGCTCTCAGATCCGGCGATTCCTGGTTCTCCACAAGGAGCTCGACGCGGACGATGGAGAGCTCACGCGAACCCGCAAGGTGCGCCGCGGCTTCGTCTCCGAGAGGTACAGCGAGCTGATCGAGGCGCTCTACTCCGGGCAGGAGAGCTGCAGCGTCGACGCGGCCGTTCGTTTCGAGGATGGGCGCGAGGGGAGCATCCGCGCCGACGTCCGCATCCACGAAGCCCGGGTGTTCCCGCCGCGTTCGACTCCCGGGGCGCCGCCGGCCGGTGATAAATTCGGCGCGCCGAAATGAGCGACTGCATCTTCTGCAAGATCGTGGCGGGCGAGATCCCCTCTCAGAAGGTCTTCGAGAACGAGCGCATTCTCGCCTTCGAAGACGCCCACCCGCAGGCGCCGACGCATATCCTGCTCGTGCCGAAGAAGCACTTCGTCAACCTTTTCGATGCGGCCGCCGATCCCGCGCTGCTCGGGGAGCTCGGGGCGAGATCGGCCGAGATCGCGGGAGACCGCGGCATCACCGACTATCGGCTCGTGACGAACAGCGGGCGCGAAGCCGGACAGGCGGTCTTCCACCTTCACTTCCACCTCATGGCCGGACGCCGGATGGGCTGGCCGCCCGGATAAGCCCAGGGAGAGGAAATGGACGAGAACCGCAAGGTCGCCGACTGCCGCCGATTCCCGAGCGAGAAGAACTGCACTCTGACGATCTCGGGCAGAGAGGAGGAGGTGCTCGAGGCGGCCTCGCAGCACGCCGCCGCGAGCCACGGACACCCAAACACTCCCGAGCTGCGCGCCCAGATCCAGGAGATGCTCGAGGACGAAGCCTAGAGCGCCGAGTTGGGAGTGCGCGCGGCCGGGGCGGCAGGCCGCGATTCGGCGGGAAGCGGAATGGGGGTGCGCCCCTCTCCCGGAGGGAGCGCGATCCGGTAGATGGCAACGCGCGCCTTTTGCCGGATCTCCCGGATCCACTTCGCGGCCTCTTCGTCGAACACGCGCTGCTGGGAACGGCGCCGCATCTCGTCGGCGACGGCCTCGAAAGGCGCGGCGGCCGCGCCGGCGGCGCGTTGCTCCGGCACGTAGACTTCGTCGTACTCGCGTCGCGCGCGCGCCTCATCGGGGAATGCGATGGGGCGGAACCGCTCCTGCAGGTAGTTCTGAATGACGAGTTGCCGCTCGAGCGAGGCACGGACTTCCTCGGGTGTCATGCCCGCGGCCGTAAATTCCACGTCGGGGTTGCGGCCCTCCTTCTGCAGCCGTTCGCGGAGCCGCTTCACCGCCGCGTCGATCTCCGCCGGCGCCGGCGTCGCCGGTCCGAATCGGAGGGCCTCCCGGTACTGGAGCCGCTGGTCGATCAAGGCGTCCAGGACTCGCTTCCGGAAAGATTCCGCGTCCTCGTTCGGTTCGGGGCGCATCGCCGACAGCGCCATGGCCTTGCGGACTTCGCTCTCGGGGATGG
The DNA here is from genome assembly GCA_035602095.1 of Thermoanaerobaculia bacterium. Classification (GTDB taxonomy): domain Bacteria; phylum Acidobacteriota; class Thermoanaerobaculia; order UBA5066; family Gp7-AA6; genus JALYUA01. The sequence continues at coordinate 8,866 of DATNMZ010000572.1, read as the reverse complement.
CGACGTCGTCCACGGTCGCCGCGATGCGATCCACGATCTCCGCGGAAACGAGAGCGGCAACGGCCAGCGCGGCGGCGAGGGCGAACCCGCGCGACCAGGAGCGTGTCGGCTGCATCGCTCTCATCATAAACGGGCACAAACCGCATGGTATTTTTCGGCGCGTGCCGGAGGAGAAGCGCAGGGGAAGCCTCTGGGTCGTCGGAACTCCCATCGGAAATCTCGAGGACCTCTCCCCTCGCGCCCTGGCAACTCTCTCGGGAGCCGACGTCATTTTCTGCGAGGACACGCGGGTGACGGCGAAGATCGCGGCCCGATTCCACGTGCGCGCGACGCGGGTCTCCTGCCCGGGCCCACGCGAGGGCTCGCGGGCGCCCGAGCTTCTTCGCCGGCTCGAGGCGGGGGAAACGGTCGCGCTCGTCACCGACGCCGGAATGCCGGCGGTCTCCGATCCCGGCGAGCGCCTGGTGGCTGCGGCGTCCGGCGCGGGTTTCCCGGTCTTCGTCGTCCCCGGCCCGTCGGCGGTGTCCGCGGCGCTCGCCGTCTCCGGGCTGCCCGCCGTCCCCCACACCTTTCTCGGCTTCCTTCCCGCGCGCTCCGGGCAGCGGCGGCGCGCGCTCGCCGCGCTCCGCGATCGCCCCGAGACGCTCGTCTGGTTCGAGTCGCCTCACCGGATTCTCGACTCGCTCGACGACGCCGCAGCCGTGCTCGGTCCGCGCCGGGCCTGCGTCGCGCGGGAGCTCACCAAGATTCATGAGGAAGTCGTGCGCGGAACGCTCCCGGAAACGGCGGCCGCGCTTCGCACTCGCGACGCCGGCCGCGGGGAGATCACCGTCGTCGTCGAAGGCGCGCCCCCTCCCGCTGCGTTTCTGGACGACGCCGGCGTCGACCGCGCCCTCCGGGACGGCCTCGCGCGCGGCGAGGACAAGCGGGCCATCGCCCGGGAGGTGGCGGCACTCTCCGGCCGGCCCGCTCGAGAGCTCTACGCCCGCGCCGTCCTGCTGGCGAAGTGACCCCGCGGTCTCCGTCGACCGGCGGACCGAAGTCTCCGACTTCGGGTCAATCCGGCCACTCCAGCCGGGCGAGAATCGCCGCATACACTTCGATACCGTCCCAGAGGTTCTGCAGCCGCAGGTTCTCGTTGGCGGCGTGCTGGTTGTTGTCGTGATTGGCGATCGGCACGCCGACGACGGGCGCCCCGAGCTTCTCGTGGAACAGATACATCGGGATGCTCCCTCCGAGCATCGGGAGCGCGACGATCGGACCTCCCGAGGCTTCCTCGATGACCCGCACGAGCGCGCTGGAGGACGGAGTGTCCATCGGCGTCCGCAGGGCGGGATACCCGGCGCCCCAGACGAGGCGCGCGAGCTTCGAAGCGCCGCGGCGGGCCGCCGCGTCCGGAGGATCCCGGACGACGGTGAAGCCCTGCCTGCGGACGTGCTCCTCGACGAGCTCCCGCACGCGGGCGGGGGTCAAATCGGGAACCAGGCGGAAGTCGATCGAAGCGGTCGCCTCCGTCGGGATCGAGTTCGTCGAGCGCGGGCCCACCTCGCCGCTCGCGATTCCGTGGAGGTTCAAAGCGGGACGGGAAATGGCGGAGAGAAGCGAGTCGCCGCGCCCTTCGGGCGCTCCGATCCCGAACTCCTGCCGGAGGGCGGCGTCGGCGTTCGGCGCGGACGCGAGCGCGCGGCGCTCCGTCTCCCCGAGGGGCCGCACGCTCTCCGAGAGCCCGCGGATCGTCAAGAACCCGTCCGGATCGCGCATGCTCGCGAGGAGGCCCGCGAGAGCCGCCGCCGGATTGGGGGCCCAGTTCCCGTAATGTCCGCTGTGCAGCCGGCGCTCCGGGCCGTACGCCGTGATCGACAGGTCCGTGATACCGCGGGCGCCGAAGTACACCTGCATCCGGCGCGTCTGGTGCACGGGGCCGTCGAAGAGGATCCAGAGGTCGGAACGCAGCCGCTGCGCGTGGCGCTCGAGGAGCGCCGCGAGATGGGGGGAGCCGGCCTCTTCCTCCCCTTCGAAGAAGAACTTGAGGTTCGCCGACGGCCGCACGCCCGCTGCGCGGAGAGCGTCGAGGGCGGTCAGCAGGCCGACGACCGCCGCCTTGTCGTCGCTCGCGGAACGGCCGTAGAGCCGCCATTGCGTCGGAAGAGGCGCCCGCAGGCCCTCCCAGGGCACGTCGCGGCCGCCGGCCTCGATCGGGGCGTCCCGCAGCACGGGGGTCCAGGGGTCCCCGCGCCACTCGCGCGGGTCCACGGGCTGGCCGTCGTAGTGCGCATAGAGCACGATCGTGCGCGTCACGCCCGGCGTGGTGAGCTCTCCGTAGACCACGGGAGGCGCTCCCGGGACGCGCAGGAGCTCCGGACGGAGGCCCCGCTTCTCGAGCAACGCCGCGACGGCGCCAGCGGCCTTTTCGATCTTCTCCGGGTCGGAGGCGACGTTTTCGCCCGAAAGCAGGCCGGCGAGCTCGCGCAGGATTTCGACCTCGTGCGCGGACCGGTACGCGCGGACGCGCTCGCGGAGGGCCGGGGCGGTAATGCGCGGCGCCGGCGCCGCCTGGCCGAGCAGAGCGGAGGCGGACGCCGCGGCCGCGGTCAGCAGGAGGAGCGCCGGAAGCCGCCGCCTCATTCGGCGGACTCGGCGGAAACCGGCGCTTCCGCCATCGGCGCCGCGCGTGGCTCGGGAGCCGGCACCCGCACCGACGGCTCCCGCCGCCGCGTTCCGATCAAAGCTGCCGCCGCCGCCGCCACGAGAAGGAGTCCGAGGCCTCCGGCGAGCCGGTCCGGCGGGGCGGGCTCCGACAGCAGCCGGGCGGCGGCCGGCAGCCCGAAGGCCGCGGCTCCATAGAGGACCCACGCCGCGACGTGGTCGCGCAGGAGCACGAAAGCGGAGAGGCCGAACCAGACGAGCAGCGCGAGAGAGCGGGTCAGCTCGCCCGCGAGCTCTGCCCCGGACCGGGGCGCGGAAGGCAGCAACGCGATGACGAGCGCCGCACCGAAGGCCAGGCGAACGGCCCACTTCCGAAAGGAGGTTTCGCGCGAGCCGAGCGCGGCGGCAGCGGCCACCGCGGCGGCGGAGAAGGTGGCCAGGGCCGCGGCCGAAAGAACCGGAATCGCGGGGAGCGCCCGATCGAGAGCCGCCGGCAGCGACGGATCGGGATGGAAGAGCGCCGGAACGGCGCGAGAGAGAACGCCGGACCATCGGGAGATCCCGGCGAGCCCGAGGGCCGCGATCGCGGCGCGCAAGGCCGCGTCCAGGAGCCCGCCCTGCCGCCGAAGGGCCCGTCGCCATCCCCCCCGGGCCGCCGAAAACAGGATGAACGCGACGGCCGCCCCGCACAGGATCAGGAGCCAGAGGATCACGAGCGAGACAGCCGCGGAGAACTGGAAAATCGAAAGGGCGAATTCCGTCTGGTACTGGCGGAGGAGCCCCGGAACCCGGTTGCCGAGCGCAACCGCCGCGAGGAGCGCCACCGGCGCCATCGGCCGGACGAGGCCGCGCCATCGGAATTCGGGCCGCCGAACCGCGCGCAGAAAGAGCACGATCCCCAGGCCCACGAAGGACCCGAGCGCGACGATGCGCAACGCGACGAGAAGCCAGTCGAGCGCCGTGCGGCGGCGGTCCCGCTCCAGGTACGACTCCGGCACGTGGATCGACGGGTAGAACGCCGACAGCCGGCTTCCCTGGAACACGGCGGTCAAGCGCGGCGCCGCGTCGTCGATTCGGGACTGTCGGGATTCCAGAGACACCGTCGTGTCGACGCGCTTCGGCCGCGCCCGGGTCCCGACCTCCAGCACCGCATACTCGGCGGCCGGATAGCCGAGCGCCGCGGCGGCCCCGAGCGCCCGCGCGCGCGCGCGGGAATCCGAAGGGGCGGGTCCGCCCGGCGCCGCCTCCTCCTTGGGATTCAAGAATCCGATCACCCTTCCGCGCCGGGGATCGACGAAGACCTTCCACTCCTCCTTGTGGCCTGGCCGGACGAACCGGGTCACCCAGAAGTTCAGTGGCAGCGCCTTCTCGCCCAGGCGGTCCAACGCGCCGATCCCGCGCCGGCTCACGACGTAGCGCGCGGCGGCGTCGGAAAAGCCCGGAATGCGGCCGCTCTCGGCGGGCCCTTCGCTTCGCACCTCCGAATCGTCGGCGAATCCGGTCCCGCCGTAGGTCACGGAGCGGTAGGGAGCCGTGTCCACTCCGTTCGCGCGGAGAAACGCGCGCGCGACGCTGGCTCCCCGCTCGCGACCGATCCCGTCGCGGGTGGCCCGCCGGGAGGGCGAAGGCAGGAGCCAGCCGGAGAGCAGGAGAAGCGCGGCCGCCCCCATCCCCACGAAGGTGCGCGGCGAGAGAGCCGCGACGGGCGGGGAGGGCTCGGCGCTCAGAGTCGGCACGGGCGGCGCGGGAGCGGTGCCCAGCTCGCCGTTGGTGAGACTGACCTCCGGCGCAAACCCGCCGTAGCGCACGGCGAGCACGATGGAAGCCGCGAGCGGGACCAGCAGGATCCCGGCCGCGGCCCCTCCCGAGAGAACGTAGTAGGTGTCGTGCGAACGGAGCATCACGAGCGCGGTGTAGAGCGCGTCCACGGTGAAATGCCAGACGAGGAGCGGCAGGACGCCGTACCGGATCAGAACGAGGCCCATGACGATCCCCGCGACTCCGACCTCGATGCCGCGGATGTAGAAGGGCTGGTTCGGATACGCGGCGTGCCCGAAGCCCCAGATGAACGCCGGGATCAAGATGGCGAGGAACCGGCCGGCGCCGAGGCCGTCGAGAAACGAGATCGAGAACATCCGGCTGATCCCCTCTTCGGATACCGCCGGAAGGAACCCGATCAAGAGGACGGTCGCCCAGGGGAACGCCGTGCTCAGCATGTCGCTGTAGTTGACCTCCGCCGGCGACCACGCGCCGAAGCGGGCGGCGACGACGTAGAAGACCGCCTGGTAGGCGAAGAAGAACGCGACGAGCGCATGGCCCAGGAGCACGCCGCGGAAGAAACGCTTCGAGCGCAGCCCTCGGAGGGAGAAGATCCCGGAGAGGGAAAGATGCCGGGGAAATCGCTCCCGGTAGGGCGGCTCGGACGCCGCGACCACGCAGGCGATGCCGGCGCCCGTCGCGAGCGCGCCGAAGAATCCCAGAACGAGCTCTCGCGTCAGGTAGCTCGAAAGCGGGCTCGACGTGTCGTAGTCGTACAACGCCAGCGGGAAGTTGTTCAACGTGGAGAGAATCGCCAGGACGAAACCGACCAGCCCGAATCCTCCGACGAGCCCCCATTTCACGTCCTTGCGCGAGATCCGCGAGACGAGGACGCCGAGCATCGCGAGAATCGTCACGAGGAGCCCGAACGTGGCGGCCTGTCCCGCCGCGAGGTTCTTCGATCGGAGGGCCTTGTAATCCCGCTGCCAGGCCTCGGGGACGTGGACGAACTCCTCGAACCCGACGACTTCGCCGCCGGCGACAGACGTGCGATAACGAACCGTCGCCTCTCCCATTCGAAAACCCGGGCGCTCGTCCACGAACGTCCAGTCCGTCCGCTTCGGGCGGGACGTCGGAAACGCTTCGATCGGGGCGAGCGTCGGGACGGGAAGACCGCGCCCCGCCAGGAAGGCCGACGCCAGGGCTCTCGCCGACTCGCGCGACAGGCTCGCGCCGGGGGCGTCCTCCCGCCGGATCGATTCCCAGGCGACGAGGTCGCCTCGAGGCGAGATCGAGACCCGCTCCTCCTCCTTCACCGCGGAGCGGAACCAGCGCATTTCCCAGCGCCACACCTTGGCGTCGCGGCCGTAGAAGCGGGAGGCCTTTTCGAGGCCGAGCTCCCGCTCGAGGTAGACCTTCGGCTCCTCCTCGACGGCGAAGCGCGCGGCGAACCGGCTCCCCGGGATCGCGCGGCCCCGCTCCGCCAGGAAGCGTTCCGCGAGAGCCCGGGCCTCCCGCCGGGGAACCCGGAAGTCGATCGCCGCCTCCGGGAACGCGCGGGGGAAGAGCGCCGCAGTCACGGCCGAGCCCGCCCCGATGGCGAGGACGCAGCCGAGAATGAACCGCCAGTCCTTTTTGTCGAGCCTTTCCATCAGCCGACCAGCACGCTCCCGCCGTTGACGTTCACGATCTCCCCCTGCAGGTGACGGGCGAGCCCGGAGACCAGGAACAGCACCGCTCCCGCGACATCGCGGGGAGAGGCGACGCGGCCGATCGGGATGGACGCCTCGATTTCGCGGCGCCGGGCGGGGTCCGACAGGGTCGGCTCCGTCATGTCCGTTTCGACCCAGCCGGGCGCGACGCAGTTGACGCGAATCCCGAGAGGTCCGAGCTCCATCCCGAGCGACTTGGTGTAGGAGATCAGCGCGCCCTTGGAGGACGCGTAGGCACCGTGGCGGGCCTCTCCCCGCTGCCCCGCGGTCGAGGAGACGAAGACGATCGAGCCTCCCGTCCGGGCGAGGTGGGGCACGGCCGCGTCGGTGACGAGGAAGGCGCCCCGGACGTTCACCGCGAGAGCCCGGTCCCAGACGGCCAGGTCGCCCCGGCCCGCCTCGTCCTCTTCCCAGACGCCCGCGTTGTTCACCAGGATGTCGAGCCGCCCCCAGGCCGCCACGACGTCCCGGACGAGCTGCCGGGCGGAAGCCGGATCCGAGACGTCGCCCGCGAGCGCCATCGCCTCCCCGCCGGCGGCGCGGAGCTCGGAGACCAGCGAATTGGCCGACTCTTCGTCGGAGCGGTAGCCGGCCGCCACCCGGGCGCCCGCGAGGCAGAGCTGTTCGGCGATCGCCCGGCCGATACCGCGGGAACCCCCTGTGACAAGGGCCGTTGCGGGAGCCAGATCGAGCGTGAAACGTTCCGCCAACTTGGTGCGTATATTAGTTTAGAGACTTCGACCCACCATCCGCAGGGCGGGCGGTTGCGTAAAGCAACGCCCGCCTCCCGCTTTGCGTCACCTTCCCGCGAGCAACCTCCCGATCCAGGCCGTGAAGGCTTCGAGCGGCGGGATCGAGTTCTTGAGCTCCACATCCACTTGCGCCGCGCCGGCGAGGGCGCGGGCGAGCTCGGCCACCGTGTAACGGGAAGCGCGCTGCGCCGCCTTGTACCAGAAGTAGCCGGATGCCTGCCCTCCCTTGCCCACGAACGGCGACCGGCCGAACGGGGGGACAGGCTCCGCGAGACGGGGCAGGACGCGCGCCTGGAATGCGGGATATGGCATGTTGCGATCGAACCCGGGCGCGCCGGGGGCGCCGAGCGCCTCGCGCACCAGGAGCATGTTCCGGACCTCCCGGGTCACCATCCCGAGAAACACGAACGGCCAGGAGTTGTCGTCCGTGCCGACGGGGCGCTCCCCCGCTCGCACCGGGCGATCGGAAAAGAGGCGCGCGAGGCGGGTGAGCGCGTCCGCCGCGTCCCGCCGGCCGATCGCATCGTAGAACGGGTAGAGATCTTCCGACGCCGCGTCTTCGACGTTCTGACGGACGTCTTCGGCCGCGACCCGTCCTCCGGTCCCCGCGATTTCCAGCAGCTTCTCGAGCTCGGCGACGAACGCCGCCGGTTGGAAGTCGGTTTGGGCGAGGAGCCGCTGCAAAGCGTCGGCGTCCACCGTGACCTCGCGCTCCTTCGCCCGCGCTCGAGCGAGGCGCCGGAGCTCCTCCTCGGGATCTTTCCGCTCGGTTCCGACGGAGACGTCGAGCACGAGCCCCTTGCGCGTGATCTCCGCCAGGAGGCCGCCGGCCGGAGGGTCCGTCGCCGTCAGGACCACGATCGTCCCCTCATTGCCGCGCTCCAGGAGCAGGCGGATCGCGGCCTGAAGCCCGGCGCTCCCCCCCTTCTCCTCCGGCAGCTCACGAAGGATCCCGGCGAAAGCGCCCGCGTCCTCTTTCCGGCGGGTCTTCTTCGCCGCCGCGTCCGCGGTCTCGACCGGATCGCCTCCTCCGGAAAGATCCAGCGCCGAAAGAACGGCGCGCGCGTGCCGGAAGGCCTCCCGCCGCGACGCGGGCGTGCCTTTGTCCCATGCGTCGATCGCCTTGCCGAGCAGCACGGCCGGCGAGTCCGTGCCGAGGAGCCGGCCGATGTCGACGGTCACGACCCGGCGAGGCGAAAAAAGCGAGCGGTTGAGGATCGAATCCGAAACGGCGTCCGACGTCGCCTCGTCGTCGAACCGGAGGACTTCGGCGTCGCTCTCGCGGAGCTTCTCCAACACCTCCCCCGCCTTCTCCTCGACGAAGAATCCGACGTCCCCCGTCACGAGCAAGACCGAGGGAGCCTCGGCAAAGGCGGGAATCGCCTCCCGGGAGAAATCGACCCTGGGCATCGAAAGAGTCTAGCCTTCGAGCAGGCCCTTCTCGGCGAGCTCCTGGCAATCGACGCAGTGCGGGGCCCAGGGGACCGCATTCAACCGCTTCTCGCTCATGGCGGTGCCGCAGCTCAAGCACGCTCCGTACGTGCCTTCGTCGATCCGTCCGAGCGCCTGATCGATCAGGAGGAGCGTGTTGCGATCATTGTCGGAGAGCGAGTAGAGAAACTCGCGCGTGTAGGAGGAAACGGCCTTGTCGGCGATGTCCTGGGTCGCCTCGTCGCCCGTTTCCTCTTCCGCGTTGCGTGTCTTCGCGAGGTCGGCCGAGAGGCTGGCCTTCTTCTCGATCAAGAGCCGGCGGAACTTCTCCAGCTCCTTCTTCGGCATCTTGACGGGTCGAGCGGTGGTCGTCGGCATGGCTTCCTTCTCTTTCTTCCCGTCCCTCCCGGGTCCACGGGCGCGATTTCGAACGCGAGATGATAACCGAGAATTCCGCCAAACGCCTGTACGGAATCCCTTTTTTTGCCAGTGGCCAGTTGTCAGTTATCAGTTATCAGTTATCAGTTATCAGTTGTCAGTTGTCAGTTGTCAGTTCGGAGCTGGAGA
>DATNMZ010000571.1:0-3008 GCA_035602095.1 Thermoanaerobaculia bacterium | reverse complement strand
TCGGCCGGACAGACGGTGACGGTCGAAGGCGTCGGCTTCCCCCGGTCGGGCTTTCTGCGGGCCAGCCGGGTCGGATACTGAAGTAGTTCTCAGTTCACAGTTAACAGTTCACAGTGTCGGGACGGCGGGGCGCGCCCTGTCCCCAGCTTGAGAACTGATAACTGATCACTGACAACTGATAACTTCCTCGGGTGCTCACCGTCCACGCCTCCGCTCCCGCGCGCGTGGATCTGGCCGGTGGGACGCTCGATCTCTGGCCTCTCCACGTGCTCCATCCCGGCACGGTCACCGTCAACTTCGCCGTCGGGCTCTACGCGTCCTGCCGCGCGCGGCCGTCGGCCGACACCTTCCGGGTTTTTTCGGCGGACGGCGCCTTCGAACGGAAATCGCCGGACGCGGCCGGACTGCTGGCGGATCCCCGCGCCGCCCTCGTCGGCTCGATTCTCGATGCCCTGGAGATCCGCGATCCGGTCGAGATCGAGCTCTCGACGGAAGTTCCATTCGGCTCCGGCCTCGGCGGCTCTTCCGCGCTGACCGTGGCGCTGCTCGGCGCGCTCGAGCCCTTCTCGCCGCGGGATCTTACGGGCGTCGACCGCGTCGATTTCGTGCGCGACGTCGAGACCCGGGTTCTCGGCAAGCCCGCCGGCGTCCAGGACTACTACCCGGCGCTCTCGGGAGGCATTCACACGATCGTCTTCGAAGCCGGCGCCACGCGCGCGCGGCGCCGGGACGTCGATCCTTCCGCCTGGGAGCGGCACGTCACGCTCTTCGACACCGGCGCGGCGCACTCCTCCGGGATGAACAACTGGGAGATCCTGCGCGAGCGGCTCGAGGGGAACGACCGCGTCGCCGCCGGCCTCGAAGGGGTGCGGCGGGCCGCCGTGGCGATGGCCGCCGCGCTGGCCGATGACGACTTCGCCGCCATGGGCGCCGCTCTCGCGGAAGAGTGGGAGTCGCGCCGGCGGCTGGCGCCGGTCGTCGCCACCCCTCGGATCGACCGCGCGATCGCCGCGGCGCGGGCCGCGGGGGCGTGGGGAGGGAAGGCCTGCGGAGCCGGGGGAGGCGGGTTCGTCGTCGTCCTGTCACCGGCCCCCTCGACGGAAGCCGTGCGGGCGGCTCTCGCCGGACTCGACGAGGGAAGGGTGGTCTCCGCCCCTCTCGTGTCCCGGGGGCTGCGGGTCGCGAAGGAGCCCTGAGGCCTCTCCCCGACCGGCCGTAGGAGTGAGGCTCGTCCCCGCGCGCACGGGCCGCAAGGCCCGCGCCCGCGAATTCAGAGCGACACAGGACTTCCATCCCAGAATGCTAGGCCACCGATTTCATCCACGCGACGCACAGCTCGAGGGCCTTTCTCATTGCCTCGGGCGACTCCGCCCGGTGCGCGCCTCCGTGCCCGGGCAGCACCCATTGGAAGGAGTAGTCGAGCAGGCGCTCCATCGAACGGGTCTGTTCCTTCCACGAGTACCAGCAGGCGTCCCGGAACGCGATCAGGCCGCCGCGGCGGCGGGACCAGGCGAGGTGGTCTCCCGTGAAGAGGAACTTCCCGCGGTAGAGGAGGACCGCGTGACCGCGGGTGTGACCGGGCGTGGGAATCGCGAGCAGGTCCTCTGCCAGGCGGGCGGGCTCGTCGCCGCGCAGGAGCACTTCGATCTCCGCCGTGTCCGAAGTCCGGTCGGCTTCGTGGAGGACGCGGTCGCACGAGAAACGGCGGCGGAAAGCGGCGTGGTCGGCGACGTCGTCTTTGTGCGTCAGAAACATCGTCGCGACCCCGCCCCGGCTCTCGATTTCCCGCAGGAGAGGGGCGGCGGCGCGCGGCGAATCGACCAGCAGGTTACCGTCCGGCCGCTCCACGAGATAGCTCCACGCTCCGAAGGACTCTTTCGACGTGAAGCCGCAGAAAGAGACGTTCTCCTCGATCGCCTCCGGAAAAGCGGCCACGCCGGGGCGGGCGTCGACGCGCGGAGAGGTTCCGATCGAGCCCGTGGGGCAGGCGACCAGGGCCATCAGGGCGCGGCGCCGCTCGGACTCGTCCTGCGGCTGTCGGGCGACGAAGGAATGGTCCGAGCCCTCCGCGAAGACGGAGGGCGCGATACGGCGGCACGCGTCGCAGTCGATGCAGGTCCGGTCGACGAAGAACGGCCCTTCGATGTTGTCCGGAAAGCGCTGTTGGAGGGAGGCCATGGAATAGTTGTCAGTTATCAGTTGTCAGTCAACAGTTCCAATGCGCCGCTTCCGAGCTGATGCTGTTTCCAGAACCGATAACTGACAACTGATAACTGATAACTCGTCGGCTAAATTCTCTCCGGCGCCGGCACGGTCCTCGGTCCGCCGGCGTCGCCCGTGTTGACCGTGGTCTTCGGCTCGACGAGCAGCACGTGCGCTTCCTCCTCCGCGACGGGCATGTGCTCGACGCCTCTGGGGACGACCAGCATCTCGTTTTCCGCGAGGTCCACATCGTGCCCGCGGAACAGGATTCGGATGCGGCCGGAGACGACCAGGAACATCTCGTCCTCGGCCTCGTGCTTGTGCCACACGAACTCGCCCTTCAGCTTGACGAGCTTGACGTGGTTCTCGTTCAAGTCGGCGACGATCTTCGGGCTCCAGTGGTCGTGAATCCGGGACAGCTTCTCGGCGAGATTGATCTTCTCCATGGGGGAAGGATATGAGAGTTATCAGTTATCAGTAATCAGTTCCAATGCGAGCCAGCCGTTCCCAGAACCGACGACTGATAACTGACAACTGACAACTACCCGTCACATCCTCCCCGGCTCGGGAATCCCCAGAAGCTCGAGCGCGCGCGCCATCTCCCGGCGGAAGACTCGCGCGACCGCGATCCGCCGGTTGCGCACCGCCGCGTCGGGCTCCTGAAGGATCGAATGCCGGTGGTAGAACTGGTTGAAGGCCTGCGCGAGATTGAACGCATGGCGCGCCAGGGTCGAGAGCTCGAGCGATTCGGCGGCGCGCTCCGCGACCTCCGGCAGCGACGCCGCCTCGAGAAGGAGCGACCACAG
>DATNMZ010000570.1:0-2117 GCA_035602095.1 Thermoanaerobaculia bacterium | reverse complement strand
CTCTCGCGCGCTGACCGGCCGCGCCGCCCGCGCGGTGGCTGCGATCGAGGCCGCCGCAAGGCCGGTCGTCGCCGCGGACGTTCCTTCGGGACTCTCGGCCGACACCGGCGCTTTGCTGGGACCGTCGGTCCGCGCCGAACTCACGGTCGCCTTCGCAGCGCCGAAACTGTGCCACGTCTTCCCGCCCGCGCGATCGCGTTGCGGCCGCGTCGTCGTCCGCGACATCGGCATCTCGACCGCCGCCCTCTCGCGCTCGAAGAGCCACGTGCGTCTCGTCGAAAGGGAGGACGTTGCGCGGCTTCTCCCCGCGCGCCGGCTCGACGCAAACAAGTCCGACTTCGGCCGGCTCGCCGTCATCGCGGGGTCCCGCGGCAAGGCGGGAGCCGCCGTCCTCGCGGCGCGCGGGGCGCTGCGCGCCGGCGCGGGGCTCGTCACGATCTTCTGCCCGGGAGCGATCGAGAGCGTGGCGGTCGAAGCGCTCCCGGAGGCCATGACCCGCGCGCTCCCGGACCGCGGCGGAGCGCTCGCCCCGGAAGCCGCAGGCCTCCTTCGCAAAGCGCTCGCGGGTTTCGACGCGGCGGTCGTCGGGCCCGGCCTCTCGACCGAGAGCGGTGTCGTCGAGGTCCTGCGCGCGCTGCTCCCTTTGCGCTTGCCGCTCGTCTGCGACGCGGACGCTTTGAACGTTTTCGCCGGAGAGCCGGGCGTGTTCGCGCGGCGCGCCCCGACGGTGCTGACCCCGCACCCCGGCGAAGCGGGACGGCTGCTGTCGAAAACGTCCGGAGAGGTGCAGGCGGACCGTCTCGCGGCCGCGTCGGAGCTTGCCGCCCGGGCGCGGTGCGTGGTCGTCCTGAAGGGGGAAGGGACGCTCACCGTAACGCCGACCGGGCGCGTCTCCGTCAATCCGACGGGCACGCCACTTCTCGCGACGGCCGGTTCCGGGGACGTGCTCGCCGGAGTCGTGGGCGCCCTCCTCGCGTCCGGCCTCGCGGCGGAGGACGCCGCGATCGCCGGCGTCTACCTCCATGGGGCGGCCGCCGAGCGACTCGCACTCCGCCTGGGCGACGCGGGACTTCTCGCGAGCGAGCTCGCGGATGCTCTGCCGGAGGCGCGTCTCGCCTTGCGGGGCGAGCCCCTCCCTTGATCGAGGACGCGGTCGCGCGCTCTCCCGAAGAAACGGAGAGCGCGGGCAGGCGGCTTGCGGGCGGGCTCACCGCGACGGACGTCGTGTACCTCCTGGGCGGCCTGGGCTCCGGAAAGACCTGCTTCGCGCGCGGCCTCGCTTCGGGTCTGGGCGCGTCTCCCCGGGAAGTCGCCTCGCCGACGTTCGCGATCGTTCATGAATACGCGGCGCCCGGCGGGGGCCTCGTCCTGCGCCATCTCGACCTCTACCGGATCCCCGACGTCGTGCCGGAGCTCGAAGCCCTGGGGATCCCCGAGACGCTCGCGGGCGTCCCCGTCGCGGTCGAGTGGCCCGGCGAGGCGATGAGGAAGCTGCTGCCTCCGACGGTCGAGGTGACGCTCGAGCGGATGGCGGACGGGGCGAGGCGGATCACGATCCGGCGGACGCCGCCGGATCGGTGATAGGTGATGGGTGAGGTGATAGGTGATGGGTGGTGGGTGATAGGTGGGCACCTACCACCTACGACCTATCACCTACCACCTGACGCGGACGGCGTCGAGCGTCAGAAGGCGAAGACCAGTCCCCCGTTCACGTCTCCGTTGGTCAGCCAGTCGCGGCGCCGGGTGTCGCAGCTGTCGCGGAACGAATCGCAGCGGCCGTCATCGCTGCTGCGGAGCCGGGTCGCGTAGTACCGGCCGTCGAAGCGCAGCCCGAAGTGCGGGTTGAACATCGTGCGGACGCCGGCGGCGAGGCTCGCGGTGAATTTGCTTTCCTTACTCGCGGAGGAGAACGGCACGTGCGGATCGAGGCGGGCCGCGCCGGCTCCCAGGCTCACGTAGGGAACGAACCGTGGACTGTGGCCGAAGTTGAACGTCATGTACCCGAGGTAGTAGTCGATGTCGAGGCCCCCGAGACGCTGCGAGCCCGGGCCGAACAGATCGCCTCCGCCGCCGTGCGTCACGAAGGCCGTCTCCGTGCGGGAATACTGGAGCTCGAG
>DATNMZ010000569.1:0-4438 GCA_035602095.1 Thermoanaerobaculia bacterium | reverse complement strand
GGGAACGCGCGCTCGGGACCCGACGGGTCGGAAAACGCCGCCCTGTGGTACTCGGCCTCCGTCGGCAGGCGGCATCCCCTCCACCGGGCGTACGCGGAGGCTTCGACCTGCGTGACCCAGGCGGGCCAGGCCGGAGGCAGGGGAAAGCGTTCGAACATCCCGAGCCACTCGAAGCCCCGCTCGCTGCGCATCCAGAAAGGAGGATGTGCGACGTCGCCCGAGCGGACCCACCGCCAGCCCTCCGGTTCCCAGAGCTCTTCTCGCCGGTAGCCGCCCGCCTCGACGAACTCGAGAAACTCCGCGTTCGTGACGTTGTGGATGCCGATCTCGAACTCGGGAACGGCGACGGTCCGCTTCGGGAACTCGTTGTCCCACCCGAACGGGATCTCGTCCGAGTCCGCGCCGAGGGTCGCGCGGCCCGCCGGGATGAAGACCGTGTCCGGGTCCGGAGCGCGGTCGGGCCCGAACACGGGCGCCGGCGCGCCGTCGCGCGAGCGCTTCTTCGCGTACGGAAGCCGGCGCCACATGTAGTGCAGCGTCTCCTGGTGCATCACCTCGTGCTCGAGGACCGTGTAGAAGGCCTGCCCGCGCCGCAGGAGCGGGTTGTCGGCGCTTTCTAAGGGCCGCTCCGCGATGGCGCCGGCAAGCGTGACCCCCGCGGACCGGACATACTCCCGGATCTCCGCGCGGGAGGGCCACGAGGCGGCCGGGGCGCCCGGCGGCTCGTCGGGGTCGATGCCCGCCTCGAAGAGGACTTCATATTCGGGCTTGAGCCCCGGCTCTCCGAGCGCCTTCTTCCAGAGCGTATTCACCCCGAACGCCGGAATGTGCCCCTCGTAGAAACAGATGGGGTTGCGAAGCGCGATCGGCCGGTCGGCATAGGCGGAGTCGGGGATCAGCGCGAAGAGGGCGTCCGACCGCGCCCGGTTTCGCCGGTACCACTCGAGAGCCGTCGCGCGATCGAGCACCATAGTGATAAATCTACGCCAGGAAAAGGATGCTAGATTCCGCGCCGTGCGGGTCAACCGGCTTCGATTCGCCATTTTCGGGTTCGCGGCGGCCGCGCTTTTCGCCTGCGCCTCTCGCGTGACCCCGCCCTCGGGCGCTGTCCCGCCGGCCCCGGACAGCGGCGTCCCGCAGCCCTCCGCGGCGCCGGCCGATCCGCTCGCGATCGCTCCCGACATCTCGGTGCGCGTGCGGCAGTTCCCCACGACTCGGATCGATTACGACCGATCGCTCTTGGACGAGCGCGAAACGACCGTCCTTCAGCTCTTGATCCAGGCGTCCCGGGAGCTCGACGGGATCTTTGCCCGCCAGGTCGCCGAGGAGGTTCCCGCGATGCGCGAGCGCGTCGCGAGGCTCGTCGCCGAGCGGATTCCCAACGCGCTCCCCGCGCTCGAATACTTCGACATCATGGCTGGCCCCTGGGACCGCCTGAAGGGAGACGAGCCTTTCATCGGCCGGCGGAGCAAACCGAAAGGGGCCGGGTTTTATCCGGTGGACATGACGAAGGAGGAGTTCGAGCGCTGGATCTCCGCGCACCCGCAGGACCGGGAAGCCTTCCAGAGCCTCTTCACCGTCATCCGGCGCGACGGCGACCGGCTCGTCGCCATCCCCTACTCGAAGTACTACGAGCCGGCGCTCGCACGGGCCGCGGAGAAACTTCGCGCTGCGGCCGCGGTGACACAGAACGCGTCGCTTCGCACCTTCCTCGAAAAACGCGCCGCCGCTTTCCTATCCGACGACTATTTCGCCTCCGACATCGCGTGGATGGACCTCGACTCGGAGATCGAGATCGCCATCGGGCCGTACGAGGTGTACGAGGACGGGCTCTTCAACTACAAGGCCGCGTTCGAGTCTTTCGTGACCGTGCGCGACAAGGCGGAGAGCGCGCGCCTTGCCGTATACGCGCAGCATCTGCCCGACATGGAGCGCAACCTTCCAATCCCCGACGCGCAGAAGAACTTCAATCGGAAGTTCGAGTCGCCGATCCGCGTCGTCCAGGAGGCGTTCACGGCGGGGGATGCGCGGCGGGGAGTGCAGACGTCCGCCTTCAACCTCCCGAACGACGAGAAGGTCCGGGAGGCCAAGGGATCCAAGAAGGTGCTGTTGAAGAACGTCATGGAGGCGAAGTTCCGGCAGAGCGGGCGGCCCATCGCGGAGCGGGTGATCGACCCGAGCCAGGCGGGACGGATCGCGTTCGACGCCTATTTCAACCACACGCTGTTTCACGAGCTCTCTCATGGCCTCGGGCCGGGGGTCATCACGGGCCCCGACGGAAAGCGCGTCGAGGGGCGGCTGCTCTTGAAGAACCTCTATTCGACCATCGAGGAGTGCAAGGCCGACGTCGTCGGGCTGTGGAACATCTATTACGCTCTCGACCAGAAGTGGCTCACCTCGTTCGACGAGGACGCGCTTTCCGCGACCTACATGGGCTTGATGTTCCGCTCCATGCGGTTCGGGCTCGAAGAGGCGCACGGGGGCGGAACGGCGGTCCAGTGGAACTGGTTCCGCGAGAAGGGCGCCATCCTGCCGTCGAAGGACGGCCGGTTCGTGGCGCGCCGCGAGAAGTTTCGCGACGCCGTCCGCTCGCTCGCCAGCGAGCTCCTCTCGATCGAAGCGACGGGGGATTTCGACCGCGGAAAACGCCTCCTCGACCGCTACGGCCGCTCCAACCCGGAGATCCTGGCCGTGACGGCCAGGCTCGCGGACATTCCCGTGGACATCAAGCCGCTCTTCGAGGCCGCGGGAGAGCACTGAGCTGTCAGCTGTCAGCTTTCGGCCAGAACAGAGACCTGGGCAAACGCGGAGCTGAGAGCTGAGAGCTGAGAGCCGACGGCTAATTACCATGCAACAATGGCTCCGAGGTGAGAACCATGGATGAAACCAACGCACAGCGCGCTTCTGCCGGGGCGCCGAAGACGCGTCGTAAGGCGACGGCGCGGCGCGCCGGCGGGGCCAGGGCGAAATCCGCCCGAAAGAGAGCTTCCCGGAAGGGAACCGCCGTCGAAAAAGTGCTCCGCGGATTCGCGCGGAGAGCGAATCAGGCCGGGGCGAGCCTCGCCGCAATTTCGGAGAAGGGCGTCGTCTCCGCCCGCCGCGCTCTCGGATCCGCCGGCGCCGCGTCGAAGAGCACGATCGATCGGATCGCCCGCGAGTGGAAGAAGATGGATGCCAGGCGGCGCGCACAATTCATCGCCGCGCTCCTGGCGGCGCTCGCCGCGGCCTCCGCTCCGATCGTCCGGTCGAAGATGAAGAAGCGCTGAGGAAGACGGGAAACGGGAAACGACCGAGTCTGCAATTCCCCGTCTCCCGTGTTCCGTCTCACGCCTCACGCCTCACGCCTCACGCCTCCGTCATAGACTTCCGCGCGTGAAAAAGGGAAGGACGGTCTTCGCGGCGGCCGGCCTTGTGTTCGCGGCCTTCCTCGCCGCACGCGGGGCGCCGGCGGCCGAGCCGCCCGGCACCGCGCTCGCTCCCGCTTCCTCCGGCGGAATCGACTTCATCGATCCTCTCCTGCGCAAGCTCGAGACCAACCGGCGGCTTCTCATCATCGCCGCGCACCCCGACGACGAGGACACGGCTCTGCTGACACTCGTCGCGCGGGGCATGGGCGGGGAGGCGGCGTACCTCTCGCTCTCGCGAGGCGACGGAGGACAGAACCTGATCGGAGACGAGCTCGGCGTCGGGCTCGGCTTGATCCGCACCGAGGAGTTGAATGCCGCCCGGCGGCTGGACGGCGCCCGCCAGTACTTCACCCGCGCCTACGACTTCGGGTTCTCCCGGTCCCTCGACGAGACGCTCCGCCTCTGGCCCCGGGAGGCCGTCCTCGAGGACGCGGTGCGGATCATCCGGCGCTTCCGGCCGCAGGTCGTCGTCGCGATCTTCTCGGGAACGCCCCGCGATGGTCACGGCCAGCACCAGGAGTCCGGAATCATCGCGCGGGAGGCTTTCGACGCGGCCGGGAATCCGGCCGCCTTCCCCGGGCTCGCCGCCGAGGGGCTCTCCCCGTGGCAGGCGGAGGCGCTCTACCAGACGACCCGGTTCCTCGATCGGGAGAACACGACGCTCATCCTGCCGACGGGCGGCCTCGAGCCCCTGACCGGACGGTCGTTTCAGCAGATCGCCGTGGCGAGCCGGAGCCTCCATCGCTCCCAGGGCACGGGGGCGCTCCAGCCGATCGGCCCGAACGAGGCGCGCGTGGGTTGGATCCGGGGCGGCGCGGGGCGTGACGCCACGGACCTCTTCGCGGGCACGGCGTCGGAGCTGCCCTCGCTCGCCGCCGCCGCAGCCGACCCGGCGCGGCGGCGCGATCTCGAGGCGCTTCTCGCGCGGGTCGCCGCGCGCGCGAAGGAGACGCGCGCGAAGCTCTCCCCCGCGAGCCTTTCCGCCGCCGTGGCGCCCCTCGCAACGATTCTGGAGGACCTGCGGGGGGCAC
>DATNMZ010000568.1:0-2894 GCA_035602095.1 Thermoanaerobaculia bacterium | reverse complement strand
CGCGGCGCGGAAAAGGGAAGGAGGCACCGGAGGGGAACCCGAGGTGGCCGGTGCGCGCCGCAAGCCGGAAGCGGAGTCCAGGCTCGTCTCCGGGCTCCGGCGCCGTTATCTGCCCGCGCTCGCCGCGGTGCTGGCGCGGCGCCGGCTCACCTTGCTGCTGGCGGGGGCCGGAATCGTGATCGGCGCGGCCGTCGCCCTGTTCCTCGGATCCGAGTTTCTGCCGAAGCTCGACGAGGGCGCTCTCTGGGTGCGCGCCTCCATGCCGGGAGCGATCTCACCGACGGAGGCCGCCCGCGAGACGCGGAAAATCCGCCAGATCCTCGGATCATTTCCGGAGGTCCGCACGGTCGTGAGCCAGCTCGGGCGCCCGGACGACGGCACCGACGTGAACGGGTTCGACACGGCGGAGTTTTACGCGGATCTCGCGCCGCGAGAGACGTGGAAGACCGCCTCGACGCGGGAGGCGCTCTCGGACGCCATGAACCGGCGGCTGGCCTCCCTTCCGGGGATCGATTTCAACTTCTCGCAAGTCATCGAGGACAACGTCAACGAGGCCGTCTCCGGGATCAAAGGAGAGCTCGGGATCAAGATCTACGGAGACGACCCGGAGGTGCTCCAGCAACTGGCGGATCGCGTTGCGGCAGTGCTCGAGAAGGTTTCCGGCGCCGCCGACGTTTCCGCGGAGCGGCTTGCCGGGCAGCCGCAAATCCAGATCACGGTGGATCGCGCGGCAATCGGCCGATACGGAATGTCCGTCTCCGACGTCCAAACGGTGATCGAAACTGCGATCGGCGGGGCGGTCGCGACGCAGGTCCTCGAAGGGGAGAAGACGTTCGACCTCGTCGTCCGCATGGATCCCGGCGCCGTCTCCGACGTCGATTCGATCCGGGCGCTCCCGGTGCCGGGAGGCAGCGGGGAGAAGCTCACGCTCGGATCGGTCGCCGCCGTGCGGATCGCGCCGGGCGCCGCGCGCGTGTACCGCGAAGAGAACTCCCGGCGGATCGCGGTCCGGCTCTCGGTGCGCGGACGGGACCTCGGGTCCGTCGTTTCGGAAGCGCGCGCCCGGGTCCAGGCCGCAGTCCCGCTGCCCCCTGGATATCACCTCGAATGGACCGGTTCGTTCGAGAACCAGCAACGCGCGTTGGGGCGGCTCCGGATCATCCTGCCGGTGACCCTCGGAATCATCTTCTTCCTTCTCTTCGCCGCGTTCGACTCCGCCGGCCTCGCGCTCCTGATTCTGCTGAACGTGCCGTTTGCGGCCGTCGGAGGCGTCCTCGCGCTTTTCGCCGCGGGTCTGGCGGTCTCGATCTCCGCGCTCGTCGGCTTCGTCGCTCTCTTCGGCGTGTCGGTCCAAAACGGCGTCCTTCTGATCGAGCGGATCCGGCAGCTGCGCCGCCGGGGAATGTCGGTCGAGGAATCCATCCGCGGGGGAGCGTCGTCCCGGATGCGCCCCGTCCTGATGACGGCATGCATGGCCGCGTTCGGGCTGCTTCCGGCGGCCCTGTCCCGCGGTGTGGGTGCCGAGACACAGCGCCCATTCGCCGTCGTCATCATCGGGGGGCTCGTCACGGCGACGCTGCTGACGCTCTTCGTTCTCCCGGTTCTGTACGACCTGTTCGAGCGCGGAGGAGAGCCGGGCTCGCCGACATCAGGGAGCGGAGGCGACGCCGGTCCGGGTCAGACCGTCGCCTCGTCGACATAGCACCAGCGCCAGTCCTCCCCCGGCTCGAACGACTGGATGATCGGATGCTTCGACTTCTGAAAGTGCTTGGTCGCATGCCGGTTGGGCGAGGAATCGCAGCAACCGACGTGGCCGCAGGAGAGGCAGAGCCGCAGGTGAACCCACGTTGCGCCGATCTTGAGACAGTCCTCGCACCCATCGGCGCTCGGGGTGACCTTGCGGATTTCCTTCAAGTGCGGATCGGCCATGTGGACCTCCTGGAAAGTTGGTCAGAACGCGGGAGTGAAGTCTCCGACGAAGCCGCACGATATAGGAGAGCGCGGGTCGACGGAGCAGGAGGCGTCGGATAACGCGGCCGATCCAACGGCGTCGCTGCTGCTCCCCTCCCCCCCCACTGGCCCTCCCCAGACCAGATCACCCGATCCAACTTCTCCCGATTAATCACCCGATCACCCGATCGCAAATCACCCGATTCTCCCCGCCCGCTAGTATTCTCATCCCGATGCGACGGCGGTTTCTATTCGCCCTCCTTTTCGCCGCGGGGTTCTTCTCCTGCGCGCCCGCCGCGCCGCCCCGGACCGGGCAGCCCGTGGAGAAGGGGAGCTTTCGCAAGGCGGATCTCGTCGAGCTCACACGGCTCGATCCGACGATCCACCTCGACATCCGGTACGCGACCGCGAACAACTTCGCCGGCAGGCCGGTGTACGGGGAAGCGCGGGCGTTTCTCCAGCGGCCGGCGGCGCAGGCGCTCTTGCGAGCGCACCGGGCGCTCGCGGGAAAGGGTTACGGAATCGTCGTTTTCGACGCGTACCGCCCCTGGTCGGTGACGAAGCTCTTCTGGGAGATCGTGACGCCGGAGGACCGCGCGAGAGGCTTCGTGGCCGATCCCGCCAAGGGCTCGAAGCACAACCGCGGATGCGCCGTCGACCTCTCCCTCTATTTCCTTTCGACGGGAGTGGAAGCCGAGATGCCGAGCCGCTACGACGAGTTTTCCGACCGGGCCTCGCCCCGGTATGCCGGCGGTCCGCCGGAGCTTCTCGCCCGCCGGGACCTTCTCCGAAAGGCGATGGAGGAAGAGGGTTTCGAGGTCGATCCCGGCGAATGGTGGCACTACAACTATCGAGACTGGCGCGAGTACCGGATCCTGGATATCCCGTTCGATAAGATTTCGAAGGCGGTTGAGCTCAACCCCGACGGCGCCTCGTCGCTCTCA
>DATNMZ010000567.1:0-3957 GCA_035602095.1 Thermoanaerobaculia bacterium | reverse complement strand
GCCTCGCCGACGCCGAGGCTCCTCGCCGGCGCCGAGACGACGAGATCTTCGAGGTAGAGAAAAGGTTTCGCGCGGAACGTTCCGAGACCCTCGTAGAAGAGCGCCATCCCCGCAACCTCGCCGTCCGCTTCGGCGACGAGGGCCTCCAGTCTTCCCTCGTCGAAGATCCAGGCGAGAAGCCGGCGCCCCTCCTCGTCGT
Organism: Thermoanaerobaculia bacterium; assembly: GCA_035602095.1. Taxonomy (GTDB): domain Bacteria; phylum Acidobacteriota; class Thermoanaerobaculia; order UBA5066; family Gp7-AA6; genus JALYUA01. The sequence continues at coordinate 3,758 of DATNMZ010000567.1, read as the reverse complement.
CGGGAGGAGTCAGCTTCTCGAATCGCGCGAGCTCCCGGTCGAGCTCGAGAAGGCGGGGTCCGTCCGTCCGGGCGGCTCGCCGGATGCGCACGCCGGCCTTCATTTGGCCGAAGCGACGCGGCGAAAATCGACCGCGCGGACGAGCTTCACCGCCTCGTCCCCGGTGACGTTGGCTCCCTGGCCGAGGACCAGACGTCCACCGGAGACCACGACGGTGACGATCGTCGTTGGCTTGCCGTCGGCGCGCGCGGTCACGACGAAGGCGCGGTAGCCCCCGATGTCGAGCTCGCGGGTCTCGACTCCCGTCGCGGCGGCTTCCTGCACGGCCTTCCGGATCGCCGGAAGGAGGTCCCGGCCCATGCCGTAGTCCTGCACGGCGATTCGGAATTGCTTCGTGGAGGTGGCGCTCTCGATTCTCTGAAAGAAGCGGCCCACTTCCGTGTAGCGGCCCATCGCGTTTTCCTCTTCATCCGGCAGAGGGTCGGTCGGGGCCGCGGCCCAGCCCGGCAGGGCCGTGGGAAGGCCTTCCCGCAGGGTCAGGGGCCAGCGGGGCGCCCCGCCGAGCGGACTCGAGACCCCACGGAACGGGACCAGAAGGGCAACAGCCGCGATGAAAAGGATTCGGCGCATGCCTTCGCAGGATAACCCAGCGGCGCCGGCACGATTCTTGGATCGACAGGGGTCGTACGGCCCGTTTTGGGCTCGAGAAGGAGAGAGGCCTATGAAGCGCATCCGAGAAGTGGCCATCGTTCTCGCCCTGGGCGTCGCTGTCGCGGCCCTGGGCCAGACGACCCACACAGAATCGACCACCAAGCACAAGGGCCCCGGCCCCAACACCAAGGTCAAGACCGAGTCCGTCACCGGCACGGTGAAGAGCTACGAGGCCGGCAAGAAGATTACGGTCACGGGCCCGAAGGACAAGGACTATTCGTTCGACCTCGACACCAACGCGCGCGTCGACGGAAGCGTCGCCGTCGGCCAGACGGTGACGGTCCACTACACGAAGGAAAGCGGCGGCGACAAGGTCGTCACCGTCTCGCCGGGCAAGGCCGCGTCGTCGGGAGCGACGAGCCACGCGGCAAAGAAGGCAGCGGCGCCTCCGCCGGGAGGCACGATGCACGTGGAATCGACGACGAAGCACAAGGGCCCGGGCCCGAACACGAAGGTGAAAACCGAGACCGTGATCGGAACCGTCAAGACCTACGAAGCGGGAAAGAAAATCACCGTGACCGGTCCCAAGGACAAGGACTACTCGTTCGACCTCGACGAGAACGTTTCGATGGCAGGGACGGCAATCAACGCCGGCGATCGGGTGAAGGTGACCTACACGAAGGGCGACAGCGGTCAGAAGGCGACGACGATCGCGCCTTACAAGCCGAAGGTCTCGACGAAGAAGAGCAAGACTTCCTAAGACGCAATCCGCAGGGATCGGGCCTCCGCGCGAGTGGGGGCCTTTTGATTCGAGAATCTTTTCGATTCGGAATATGGAAAGGAGAAACCGATGAGTTGGAAAATGAGACTCGCTTCGGTGGCGCTCGGGACGGTGGCGGCCGTCCTCCTGGCGCAGGAGAAACCTGCCACGACAACGCAGACGACTCAGACCACCACGCAGCAGAACCCCGATGGATCGACGACGACCGTCACCGTGACCGGCGAGGTGGTCCGCTATGAGCCCGGCCGGACGATCGTCATCCGAGACCCGAACAAGGGCGAGGTCACCTACACGCTCGAGCCGAGCCTGACGGTCCCGGCCGACGTGGTGGTCGGGCGCCGCGTGCGGATCTTCACGGAACCGGGAGACGGATCGGTCAAGGTCCAGAGGATCACGACGATCACGACGAGCTCCCTCGCCGCTTCCGCCCCCACGGACGCCATTCAGGAAAGCGTGAGCTCGACGACGACAACGGGCGCCAGCCGGCGCCAGACGACGACGACCACGCAGTCGTCCTCGGCCGCGCTGGCCGCGCCGTCAGCCGCGCAGACGAGCAAGACCAGCCAGACGGTGCAGACGACGAAGACCACGACCTTCTCGGGGACCGTGCAAGCCTACGAGCCCGGTCAGTCGATCACCGTGATCGGCCCGGGCAGCAAGACGACGACGTACACGATCACGGAGGAGTCGCGCCTGCCGGAGGACGTCGCGGTCGGCAAGCGGGTCACCGTTGCCACGACGATCGTGAGCGGGAAGCCCGTCGTGCAGTCGGTCCGCTATCGGACGACGACGAAAACGACCAACACCCGCACGAAGACGATTTCGCCCCAGTAGCGGCAAGCGATCGGCCCAAAAAGGAAAAGCGGTCCCGACCCGGGACCGCTTTTCTTCCCCCCGCGAGAGTTCCCTTACTTCTTGACTCCGAGGATGGCGTCCTTCGCCTTTTTCGAAACGCGGAACTTCACAACGCGCTTCGCGGGAATCTTGATCTCTTCGCCGGTGGCAGGATTGCGGCCGAGCCGCGCCTTCCGGTTCACGAGGACGAGCTTTCCGACTCCGGGGATCGTGAAGCTGTTTTTCGCCTCCTTGTACGCCAGTGCGGTGAGGTCATCCAGGAACTGGGTGGCCACTCGCTTGGTGTTCCCGGTGGACTTGGCCAGGTGATCCGCGATCATGGATTTTGAAAGCGCCTTGCCCGATTCTTTTGCCATATGCACTACCCCTTCTTCTTGTGGATTCGCCGCTGTCGGCGCGAATCAAATTTGTGGGCTATTCTAACCACCGTTCCCGGCCCTCAAGCAAGAAAAACGGCTCCGTCAAGATTTTTTCGATCCGAGCGTTAAGATCGGATCGCGATGCGCCCGGCGTTTCCGAGCTTCGAGGCGAAGCTTTTCCTGGTCTCGTCCGGCGCGGGAGCCGCGCCGGACCCGGGGCCCGGCTTCGCTTCGCCGCGGCGCGCGGCCGGTTCGCATCGGGCGGCTAAACCGCTCGGGAGGAATCCGGTTATCGCCCGACACGCCCTCTTCGCGGCGGTCGCGGCCGCCGCGCTTCTGGCCGCCGGCTGCGGGAGCGGAGCAGACCTGCGCCTCGCACGGAGGATTCTGGAAGACCACCGGCGCTCGACCGGCGACCGGCCCCTTCCCGGCTCGCAGGTGATCCGCCTCGCGCTGTTCTCGTCCACCTCCGCCGCCACGGGGACTCAGCAGATCGAGTGGGATTCGCGCGCCTATCGCGAGACCATCTCCTCCGGCGGCGCGACGACCGTTCGGGGAATCCAGGGAGGAAAGGCGTACTTCACCGACGAAGACGGGGTGACCCGCGTCGTCTCGGAGCCTGTTCTGGCGGAGCTCGTTACCCGCTCGTACTTCTGGCGCCGCGCGTACCTTTTCGAGGACGCCGAGCTGGCGAAGATCGCTCTCGGACCTGCGGACGCGATCCGCGTGTCTCTTCGGATGACGCCGCGGGAAGGCAATCCCCTGACGCTGACGTTCGACCGACGGGACCTGCGTCTCCTGTCAGCGCGCTCCCCGGGCCTCGACCTCGAGTTCGAGACTCCCACGCGATGGCGCGACGCTTCCCGACGCGGCGCTCCGGTGCGGGTCGAGCACCGGCGCACGGGACTGCCCACCGGAATTCTCCCTGACGCGGCGGCGGGAGGGTGGTCCGCGGTCTGGCGGCAGTCTCCGATCACGGAGGCGCCCCTGGTGGGGCCCCGGCCCGCGGACGTCGCCGTCCGGGCCACCGTCGCGGGGAAGCCGCTCCTGCTCGCCATCGACGCGTCGGCCGACGGTCCGCTCCGGATCCGACCCGCCGCGGCGGCGCGGCT
>DATNMZ010000566.1:0-4851 GCA_035602095.1 Thermoanaerobaculia bacterium | reverse complement strand
TCGGCGACGACGCGGGACTCCTGGGGGCCGCCCTCGCGGCACGAGACGGCAAACCTTCCGGAGCGGCCGGGCGGAAACGGGCGGCGCGCGGGCGGCCGGGCCCCTGACCCGCTCCGCTCCGGTTGTACGGCGTCGGACAGCCGAAACCGCGGCGGCCGCCGAGAATCTTCTCGCGGGCGGGGCACGTATACTTTCGGAGACGACGAGGCAACGTTTCATTTTCACGGGGAGGATGGTTGGCCGGGGGGGTGCGCCGCACGACGCCCGCCGCGACGCCGACGCCGCGATGAAAACCGATCCGGTCGCCGCGAGGATGGACTTGAAGCCGGCGCTCGCCGCCGCCCGGCAATACCTGCTCTCGATCCAGCGAGAGGACGGCCACTGGTGCGGCGAGCTCGAAGGCGACACGATTCTCGAGTCGGAATACCTCCTGGTCCTCTACTTTCTCGGGCGTTCCGGAGAGCCGCGCTTTCGGAAGGCCGCCGAGTATCTGCGCCGGCAGCAGCTTGCCGAGGGGGGTTGGGCGATCTACCCGGGCGGGCCGGCGGAGGTGAGCGCTTCCGTCAAGGCGTACTTCGCGCTGAAGCTGGCGGGCGACGACCCCACGGCGCCGCACATGGCTCGCGCGCGCGAGATCATCCGAGCCCGGGGCGGGATCGACGCCTGCAACTCGTTCACGCGCATCTACCTCGCTGTGTTCGGGCAGTTCGAATGGTCGGCGTGTCCGGCCGTCCCGCCCGAGCTCGTCCTTCTGCCCGCCTGGTTCCCCTTCCACATCTACCGGATGTCGTCCTGGTCGCGGGCGATCGTCGTGCCTCTCTCGATCGTGTGGGCCGCGAAGCCTCGCTGCCCGGTTCCGGCGGAGGCGAACATCGGCGAGCTCCGCGTCGAAAACGCGCCCGGCGCTCCGGCGCCCCGGCGCCCGGCCCGCGAACGTCTCTGGCGCGCGTTCTTCCACGCGGTGGATCGCGGCGCCAAGGCACTCGAACGGTCGCCCTGGAAGCCGCTGCGCCGCCGGGCACTCTCGTCCGCGGAAGCCTGGATGCTCGCCCGGCTGGAGAAGAGCGGCGGACTCGGCGCGATTTTTCCTCCGATCGTCAATACGATCCTCGCCCTGCGGTGCCTCGGGTACCCCGCGGACCATCCGACGGTCCTCTCCCAGACGGAAGAGCTGACAAAACTCGAGCTCGAAGAGGAAGACACGCTCCGCATCCAGCCGTGCTTCTCCGCGGTCTGGGACACGGCTCTGGCTCTGCTGTCATTGCGTGAGTCCGGCCTCGCCGAAGACCACCCCGACCTCCTGCGCGCCGCCGAGTGGCTCGTCGATCGCGAGGTGCGCAGCCCCGGCGACTGGCAGCGCGGCACGCCCGGCGTCGAGCCGGGGGGATGGTTTTTCGAGTACGAGAACGAGTTCTATCCGGACACGGACGACACGGCCGAAGTCTTGAACGCGCTCTCGAGCGTCCGTTTTTTCGACCGGGGCGTGGAAGAGCGCCGGCGCTCGGCCGTCGATCGCGGGCGCCGGTGGCAGCTGGCGATGCAGAACCCCGACGGGGGTTGGCCGGCGTTCGACCGCGAGTGCGACGACGAAGTGCTCACGTGGGTCCCCTTCGCGGACCACAACGCGATGATCGACCCGAGCTGTGAAGACATCACCGGCCGCACGCTCGAGACGCTCGACCGGCTGGGTCTTCCCCCGTCGGACCCCGCCGTCGCTCGAGGCGTCGCGTTCCTGGCGGGCCGGCAGGAAGCGGACGGCACCTGGTACGGCCGCTGGGGCTGCAATTACGTGTACGGGACGTGGCTGGCGCTTCGCGGATTGAGGAGCGCCGGCGTGGATCTTTCGGAAGAACGGTGGCAGCGGGCGGCCGCGTGGCTGCGCCGGCATCAGAACGAGGACGGGGGCTGGGGCGAGCTGCCGGGCTCCTACGACGACCCGAGCCGCAAGGGGATCGGTCCGAGCACTCCGTCGCAGACCGCCTGGGGTCTCATGGGGCTGCTCGCCGCGGGCGACGCCGGCTCGGGAAGCGTCCAACGGGCAGCGCAATACCTGCTCTGCAACCAGCTCTACGACGGATCCTGGAAGGACGCGGCCTGGACGGGCACGGGCTTTCCGAAAGTGTTCTACCTGCGCTACCACCTCTACGCGACGTATTTCCCCCTGTGGGCCCTGTCGCTCTACGAGGCGGCTCGAGAGGAGTCTCCCCCGGCTCGGAAAACACCGCGCGCGGCGGAGCGAACGGGGGCGCGGGTCTCCGCGGCCCGGTCCGGGTGGAACCGATGAGGTTCCCGCTCCACCTGACGGCGGGCACCATTGCGAACCAGACGCGCGCCGCGTTGCTCGGCCGCAAGCGGTTCCCGTTCGTCCTCATGCTCGAGCCGCTTTACACCTGCAACCTCGCCTGCATCGGCTGCGCCGTCGAACGGCACACGGGCAAACTGGCGGACCGGCTCTCGCTCGAAAAATGCCTCCGCGCCGTGGACACGTCGGGCGCTCCAATCGTCTCCATCTGCGGAGGCGAGCCGACGATCTACCCGGAGCTGCCCGAGCTCGTCCACGAGATCGTCCGGCGCAAACGGCACATCTACCTCTGCACCAACGGCCTTCTTCTGGATCAGAAGGTGTACGGGGTCCTCGCGCCGAACAAACGCCTGGTGATCAACGTGCACTTGGACGGCATGCGAGAGACCCACGACCGCGTCTGCGCGCGCGAAGGGGTCTTCGACAAGGCGATCGAGATGATTCGGGAGGGCCGGCGCCTCGGTCACCACATGATGGCGAACATGACGATCTTCCGGGAGACGAACGTCGAGGAGGTCGAGGAGCTCTGCCGTCTGCTGACGAGCCTCGGCGTCGAGGGGATGCTCGTTTCGCCGGGCTACCAGTACGAATCCGTGGCGCGCGAGATTTTCTTGACCCGCGAGGAGATTCAGAAAAAGTTCAAGCGCGTTCTCGAGATCTCGAAGAAGTACCGCCTGACCTCGACGCCGATGTTCCTCGAGTTCGCGGCCGGCCTGAGGGAGTACGACTGTTCGCCCTGGAGCACCGTCACGTACACGCCCCGGGGCTGGAAGGGGCCGTGCTACCTGATCGGCAAGACCTACAGCGATTCGTGGGAGGAGTTCTGGGACGGCACGGACTGGGACTACTGGGAATCCCGGCAGGACAGCCTCTGCCGCAACTGCGCCATGCACTCGGGTTTCGAAGCGTCCGTCGTGCGCGAGCTTCCCAAGCGGCCCGGCGACATGCTGCGCCTGGCCGCGTGGAACCTGATGGGCTGAGAACGGAACCCGTCCGCTGAGTCTGGATCTCGTCACCGGGGCAACGGGGTTCGTCGGCGCCCACGTCGTCCGCGCTCTTCTCGCTCGCGGCCGGGAAGTCCGCTGCCTCGCCCGGCCGGCGAGCAACCGAGCCAATCTCGAAGGGCTCTCCGTCGAGGTCGCCGCCGGCGATGTGACCGACGCCGAATCGGTCGAGCGCGCCGTCCGCGGATGCCGGACGGTCTACCACTGCGCCGCGGACTACCGGTTCGACGTCGCCGATCCCCGCAGCCTGTTCGCGACGAACGTCGAGGGCACCGGCATCGTGATCCGTGCCGCGGCGGAGGCGGGCGCCGGACGGATCGTGCACACGAGCTCTGTCGCCGCGGTCGGGCTCGCGGCCGGTAGCGCCGGCGCCAACGAGGAAACTCCCCTCGATCCGGACACACTCATCTCGGCGTACAAGAAGAGCAAGCACGAGGCGGAGCGGGTGGCCTTCGACTGGGCGGCGCGCGGCGCCCCGGTCGTGATCGTGAATCCGTCGACGCCGGTCGGAGAGCTCGACATAAAGCCGACGCCGACCGGGAAAATGATCGTCGACTTCGTCAATCGCCGGATACCGGCGTACGTCGACACGGGCTTGAACGTCGTCGATGTGCGGGACGTGGCGCAGGGGCACCTGCTCGCGGCCGAGCGCGGCCGCGTCGGACAGCGCTACATTCTGGGCAACCGGAACATGACGCTCAAGGAAATCCTGGACGCTCTCGGCGAGATCACGGGACAGCCGTCCCCGCGTCTCCGGCTGCCGCATTTTCTCCCGCTCGCCGCCGCCCGCGCGGAGCGCGCGCTCGCGCGGCTTTCGAAAAGGGCGCCCGGGATTTCGCTCGAAGGCGTTCAGATGTCGCGCCACCGGATGTTTTTCGATTCGTCGAAGGCGATCTCCGAGCTCGGACTTCCGCAGAGTCCGGTCGAAGGGGCGCTCGCCCGCGCCGTGACGTGGTTCCGCGCGAACGGATATGTCCGCGCCTGAAGGGGCGCCCGCGGGTTCGGATCTTCCGGTCGCGATCGTCACGGCGCTGCCGGAGGAGATGGGGCCGATCCTCGCCCGCGCCCGCGGCCTGCGACGCGTCGCGCGGGGAGGCGCCCGCCCCCGAGCCTGGGAGGGACGGCTGGCGGGAGCCCGAGTTCTCTTAACCTGCACCGGCGATGGCGCCCGCGACGCGCGGGAGGGAATCCGCGAGGTTCTCGGCGCTTTCCCGGCGTCTCGATGGATCGGCGCAGGCTTCGCCGGCGCGCTCTCGCCCGGCCTGGAGCCGGGCACCCTTCTGGTCGCCCGCGCGCTTCGCAACGCCGATGGAAGTCCCTCTGCGCCGCTCGACGCCCGGTTCGCGACGCGGACCCTCGCGGCGGGAGGGGCTCTCGCGGCGACACTCGTGAGCGCGGCGGCGCTCGTCCCGACGGCGGCCGCGAAGGCGCGCCTCCGGAATTCGATCTGCCGCGAGGGGGACGAGCCCGCCGCGGCGGACCTCGAATCGGCGGGCTGGGTCGAAGGGGCGCCCGGCGGAGTTCCCGGCGTTCTCGTCCGCGTCG
>DATNMZ010000565.1:0-3490 GCA_035602095.1 Thermoanaerobaculia bacterium | reverse complement strand
ACAGGTGGTGGGTGTCAGTTTTCAGTTCCGAACTGAGAACTGAAAACTGAGAACGGCTGGCCGCAGGCCCGCCTCAGGCGTACAGCCCGCGCACCATCGTGTCATGCGCGACCCGGGAGATCCCGAGCATGTACGCCGCGATTCGGAAGGAGACGTTGTACTTCTCCGCCATCATGGCGACGTCCTGGAAAGACTGCACCATGATGTCCTCGAGGCGCTCGTTGACCTCTTTTTCGCGCCAGAAGAATCCCGCGCGGTCCTGCACCCACTCGAAGTAGGACACGGTGACGCCGCCCGCATTCGCGAGGATGTCCGGAACGACGAGCGTTCCGTTCTTGTTCAAGATCTCGTCGGCGCGCTGCGTCGTCGGACCGTTCGCCCCCTCGACGATGATCTTCGCGCGGATGTTGCCGGCGTTCTTGGCGCGGATCTGGTTCTCGTTCGCGGCAGGGATCAGGATGTCCGTCTCGAGCTCGAGAAGGTCGCTGTTGCTGATCTTCGCGGCCCCCGGAAAACCGTCGAAGGCATGAGCCCTCTCGTAGTGCGCCACCAGGGCGGACATGTCGATCCCGTTCGGGTTGACGATTCCGCCCGCGATGTCGGACACCGCGATGACCTTCGCGCCGGCCTCGTGGCACATGCGCGCCGCGATGGAACCGACGTTCCCGAAGCCCTGGACGACGATCCGGCTGCCGGCGAGCGTCAAGCCGCGCAGCGGGGCCGCCTCGCGGCAGATGAGCATCAGCCCGCGTCCGGTGGCTTCGACGCGCCCGCGTGAGCCTCCGAGCGAGAGGGGCTTTCCCGTGACGACGGACGTTACGGTGTGCCGGGCATGCATGGAGTAGGTGTCCATGATCCAGGCCATGGTCTGGGGGTTGGTTCCCATGTCCGGTGCGGGAACGTCCTTCTCCGGCCCGAACTGGTCCATCAGCTCGGCCGTGTACCGGCGCGTGATCTTCTCGAGCTCGGAGCGGGAGAGGCTCGCCGGGTCGCAGATCACGCCGCCTTTGGCGCCGCCGAAGGGGATGTTGACCACCGCGCATTTCCACGTCATCCACGCCGCCAGCGCGCGCACCTCGTCCAAGTTCACGTTCTTGTCGAAGCGGATGCCCCCCTTGCCGGGGCCTCGCGCGATGTTGTGAAGCACCCGGTAGCCGATGAAGACCTCGATTCGGCCGTCGTCCATCGCGATCGGGATCGACACTTTGGTCTCTCGGACGGGTTCCCGGAGCACTTTGTAGAGACCCGGATCGAGGCCGAGCTTCTGGGCCGCGAGGTCGAACCGGGACATCATTTCCTCGAACGGGTTGGCCGAATCGACGCCCTGTGGGGTCCCGCCGATGGTCGGGAACTTCGGTTCAGCGACGACTGGTTCCAACTCGGATGCTCCCGTCGGGCGGCCGCCGCCCGTACAATGGGGCGGGAATTGTAACGCATCACCCGGGGCGCTCCGCCCCCGCTGCCGTTGAAAAACAGAACCGCGGAAGAAGACCCGCTCCACGACGTCGACCTCGTGCGCCGCATCCTGGCGGGCGAGGAGGACCTGTTCGAGCGCCTCGTCCGGCGGTATCAGTCGCGGATCCTGGCCCATCTGTCGCGCATGGTCGGCAACCGCGACGACGCGCTGGATCTCTCGCAGGAGATCTTCGTCAAGGTCTTCCAGGCCCTCGACCGGTACAATCCGGAGTTCAAGTTCTCGACCTGGCTGTTCCGAATCGCGGGAAACGCGGCGATCGACCACCTGCGCAAGCGCCGGCTCCGGACCATTCCCCTCGAGCCCTCGGACTCCGAGGGCCAGCGAGTGTCCTCGCCGGAGTACAGGAACCTTGGGCCGGACCCCTATGCGACACTCCGCAACGCCGAGCGGGGAGACGCCATTGCGAGCGCGATCCAGAGCCTGCCCCAGGAGTTCCGGGAATTGATCGCCCTGCGCCATTTCACGGGCCTCTCGTATGAGGAAATCGCGGAGATCAAGGGAATGCCTCTCGGAACGGTAAAAAACAAACTCTTTCGCGCCCGGGCCGTATTGAAGGAAAGGTTGGCTGGAGAACTGACGTGAACGACTGCCCGCGCCCGCTCGATCCGATTGACGCCGAGGCGCTTGCCTCCGGGGAGGAGCCCGTCCTCGCGGCCGATGCGGGAGCCCACGCCGCCTCCTGTGCCCCGTGCGCGGCCACCGTCGGGCGGGCGAAGACCCTCCTCGCCCGGCTCGAGGCGCTTGCCGCGGATCGGCCTTCCGGGCCCGGGCCGGATCTCGCCTCCCGGGTCATCCGGATCCGTCCCTTCTCCTCTCGCGAGAGGCGGGACCTGCGTCTCTGGGCCGGTCCAGCCGGTTTCGGGGTCCTGCTCTTTACGGCGGGCTTCGCCGCGCTCGCGGCGCCCGGCCTGACGGCGGGCGAGCAGGCGGGGCTGCAGCTCGCGGCGCTGGCACCGCTCGCCGGGCTCTTCCGGGCCGTCCTGCACGCGCTCTCCGATGCGGCCTCCGCGGCTCCCGCGGGCTGGCAGGCCCTTTCCGATGCCGCCCGCACCCAGGCTCCGCTCGGGCTCGTCGCGCTTCTCCTGCTCGCCCCCGCGGGATTCGCGCTGCGCCGGCTGCTCGCCGCGACCGTTCGGCGGTGATGCTCGCCGCGCTCCTCCTTTCCGCTGCGGCCGCGACGGCGGTTCCGGCGACTGTGTCGGCGCAAACTTCGGTCGGAAGGGACCTCGTCCTCTCGGAGCCTGTCGCAGGCAACGTGGCCGCGATCCTCTCCAACGTCTCGATAAACGCGCGCGTGGCCGGCAACGTCATCGTCTGGGGCGGCGACGTCCGGTTCGGTCCCAACGGATCGGTCGACGGGAACCTCTCGGTGTTCGCGGGAGAGATCGTCGCCCCGCCCGGCCGCGGTCTCCCCGTCTCGGGCGCCGTCTCGACGCCCGGCTCGCTTCTGCGCCTCTATCTCGAGGAGATGCATCGCGCCCCCTGGCAGGACGGGAGCCGGACTCGGGCCGCATGGGGCCTGCGGCTCATGGCTCTCGCGCTCTGGCTTCTCGCGTCGCTTCTCCTTCTCTACGTCTTCGGGTCTCCATTTGCCCGGGCCGCCGCGTCCGCGGGGGAGGACTGGCCGAGGTCGCTCCTGGCGGGCGCGCTCGGCGTTTTGACCCTCTTTCTCGCGGCGGCGGCCGCACTCGCGCTCCTGCCCTCCGCCGTTTCCATCCCGATCGCGATCCTCTTCGCCGCACTCGCCGTCGCGGCGAAGGTGTTCGGGATGGCCGCCCTCTTCCTCGTTCTGGGGCAGAAGCTTCTTCGCAGCGTCTCGCCGGACAGGCGCCCCGCGGCGCTTGCGGCCGGATTCGCCGTTCTGGCGGCAGGTTCGCTGATTCCCGTTCTCGGCGCGATCGTCTGGAGCGCGGCCTCCGTGGCCGCGGTGGGCATCGCGTTGTCTTCGCGCTTCGGGACTCCGCGGATGCGAGTCGCTCTGCCCGCCTGATTCGGAAGACGGGAAACGGGAGA
>DATNMZ010000564.1:0-2186 GCA_035602095.1 Thermoanaerobaculia bacterium | reverse complement strand
ACGCGGTTGACGCGTCCTTCGAGCTCCCGGACGTTCGACTTCACGGTCCCCGCGATGAAGAGCGCGACGTCGTTCGGGATCTCCATGTTCTCGGCGGACCCCTTCTTGCGGATGATCGCGACCTTCATCTCGAGGTCGGGTGGCTGGATGTCCGCGATCAAGCCCCACTCGAATCGGGAGCGGAGCCGCTCTTCGAGCGTCGGAATCTCTTTCGGGAGCGCGTCCGACGTGACGACGATTTGCTTCTGCGCGTCGTGCAGCGCGTTGAAGGTATGAAAGAACTCTTCCTGCGTGGAGTCTTTCCCCGCGATGAACTGGATGTCGTCCATCAGGAGCACATCGAGCTCTCGATAGCGCCGCTTGAACTCGTGCATCTTTTCGAACCGCAGAGCGTTGATCAGCTCATTCAAGAAGCGTTCGGCGGAGAGGTAGAAGACCTTCATCTGCGGCGATCGCCGGACGACCTCGTGGGCAATCGCGTGCATCAAGTGCGTCTTGCCGAGGCCGACGCCGCCGTACAGAAAGAGGGGGTTGTAGGAGCGGGACGGCGTCTCGGCAACGGCGCGGGCGGCCGCGTGCGCGAACTGATTCGAGGACCCGACGACGAAGGTGTCGAAAGTAAACCGGGGATTCAAAACGAGACCGCGGCTGGCGGGCGCCGAGAGCGGGGTGGGCTCGGGCGCCGACCCCTCGGAGGAGGGAGCGGCGGCGGCGGCGGGGGGCTCGAAAAGGATCGCCAGAGCGGGGTAGCCGGCGTCGGAGGCCGCCTTTCCGAGCAGGGTGCCGTGGCGGGTCTGGATCCAGTCGACGAACACGGGGTTGGGCACCGCGACCCGAAGCGTCGAAGAGCCGGCGACCTCCTCGAACCCGACCTGGCGGGTGGGCGCAAACCACGTCTTCAGCTCCTTGGAGTCGAGCTTTCCTTCGAGGTTCCGCAGGATCGAGCCCCAGAGATCTTGCATCTCTCTCGCCTCGGTTTTCCGCAGCATTTTCCACACCTGTGGAAAGGTTTCTTCCGTAAGGGGCCCGGGAGTATACGCCCCGGCGGGGAGACCGCGGTAGACGGCAGACGGTAGACGGAAGACGAAGCGCAAGAGGCAACACGCAAGCCCGGACTGAATCCGGCTCGGCCTTCACGTCTCCCGTCTTCCGTCTCCCGCCTTCCAGCTCCGGCAGGTTTGCTTGACTTCTCCCCAACGGACACCTAGAGTTCCGCGTTTCTCATGAAACGGACCTATCAGCCGAACAACCGCCGCCGCAAGCGTACGCACGGATTTCTCGTGCGGATGCGGACCCGTTCCGGGCGAGCCGTCCTCTCGGCCCGCCGCCGCAAAGGCCGCAAAAGACTCTCGGTGTGAACTCGGGCAGGGTTGTCGGGGAGAAGCTCTCCCGGGACGACCGCCTTCGAAAACGAACGGAATTCGAAGAGTGCTATGTCTCCGGGGTCCGGGTGTCCGGACGCCATCTTCTTCTCTTCCTGCTTTCCCGGCCGGACGCCGCGCGGCCGCGCATCGGAATCTCCGTCTCGAAGCGCGTCGGCGACGCCGTGACGCGCAACCGCGTCAAGCGCCGGATCCGGGAGCTCTTCCGGCGGAAGCGGCCGGCGGGAGCTTTCCAGATCGTGGTCAACGCCCGTCCTTCGGCGGCCGGAGTCGTCTTTTCGGAGCTCGAGCGGGACTTCCGCGACTGCCTGGGCCGGGCGATCCTTCGCGCGAACCGGACATGAGCCCGCTCGCTCGCGCTTCCGTCGCAGTACTCGCGTTCTACAAGGCCGCGATCTCGCCCTGGCTGCCCCGGGCCTGCCGGTTCGAGCCGACGTGCTCCGTCTACGCCCGCGAGGCCTTCGAACGGTACGGCTTCCTGCGAGGCGCCGGCCTCTCCCTTCGCCGGTTGTTCCGTTGCCACCCCTTCCGGCGCGGCGGTTTCGACCCGGTTCCCTAAAGCATTCATGGAAAAGCGCTTACTCCTCGCGGCAGGGCTCTCCGTGGGCGTGCTCTTCCTCTGGCAGGCCGTCGTCGAGAGGGTCAGCCCGCCGCCCGCCCGCGCCCCCGCGATCGCCCCGTCCCCCTCCCCGCAACGCGCCGGGGAGACGCCCGTGCCGGCGGGCGTCCAGCCGGCGAGTCCGGCCTCCGCGGGGGCGGCACCGGGACAGACACAGACACAGGCACAAGCCCAAGCGCAGGCGC
>DATNMZ010000563.1:0-2249 GCA_035602095.1 Thermoanaerobaculia bacterium | reverse complement strand
CGGGACGCTCTCCGCTCCGGCGGGCCGCGCGCCCTCGCTCCGGCGCGGAGGTGGGACCGGCGCCTCCGTCGTGGCGGGGACGTGCGCGAGCGCTTCGTAGATCTGCGGCAGGTCGGTGCGTGTCGGATGGAACAGCAGGAAATCGTCGGGCACGACGTCGCGGAAGAAGAAAACTGCCCGGCCGGGATTGTGCCCGTGCGGGTAGAAGACGCCGGTGACGGGCCGCCGGCGCTTCGCGTCCTGGCGCTCGAGCCAGAGCAGCCAGAACTCGACTTCCCGCGCGCGAGGCAGGCGCCCCCCGAGCGGGAGCCGCAGCGCGCCCCCGCGTTCCGACGCCGCGGCCGTCGCGGCGAGCAGCTGCGGCCAGGCGCGCGGCGCCCGGCTTCCGAGGATCGACTCCGCGAAATCGCCGATCGAAAAGCCAGCGAGCTCGGAGCGGAACTCGCGAGCCACCTGCTCGCGCGAACGGACCGGCACGTCGAGCTCCGCGCCGCGATAGGCCTGGTAGAAGGAGGAGAGGGATGCTCCCGGGCCGAAAAGGAAGCGCAGCTCGCTCGCCCGGCGCTCGAGATCTCCCAGATACTCGACCGCGGCGATCGGATCAGCGGCGCCGTGAGCGCCGGGAAAAGAAAGAAAGAGAGCAAACGGGAACTTGCGCAGCCCTCCCTCGTCGCTCGAGCCCCAGAGAGACCCGGCCGCGCAGCCACGCGAGTCCGGCAGCCGCACCAGGAAATTGTAGGGCGGGATCTCGGACTCCCGGCACCCGTCGTCCGTCGCCCAGCGGTGGCTGAATCCCTTGTCGAGCCATGCGCGGAACTCCCGCGCCGCGGGCTCGGTCAGTCCCGAGGAGATGAAGTCCTTGTAGATCGGCAGCTTTCCGTACGCATTGACGGAAAGCCGGAAAGTCTTCGTCTTTTCCGGCCCTCCGCCCCACAACCGTCGGAGGAGGCCCGGCCGCTCAGGAGGAAAGGAGTCCGGCATCACAGTTCCTGCCGCCCGCCTATCGCGGAAGGACTCCGGGCAGCGGATCGTCGAAACGCAGCTCGAAGACTCCCTGGAGCCGCGTGTTGGAGCGCTCGGCGTCCGGGATCTCGACGCGAATGTACCAGACGCGCTCGTCCAGCGGGGGCCGCCGGTCTTCGCTGGCGCGGCGGATGTAGTAGAAGAGCTTGAGCGGTCCGCCGGTGATGTCGAGCGTGCCCTTCCATCCGCCGCGGACGTCCTCGTTCTGTCCGAGGATCGTCAGCGGGCCGTCGGCGGAATTGAGCCTCCAGGTGTAGGGAGGGGGCGTGCGGCCCGTCTTGATGTCCGTCGAGGGGCGCAGCCTCTCGCTCGGATCGAAGAGCATCACGAGGCCGACGCGATCGCCGATGAAGACGGCGCCGGGCGCGAGCGCGCGCTCGACCGACCGGATCTCGATCTTGTGCTCGCGCGGCGGTCCCCCGGCCTGGCCGGGCACGCCGGGCGCGCCAAAGAGAAACCGCTCCCACGCGCGCGCGACGCCCAGGACCGATCGGTGCTCTCCCACGAAGTCGAATTCCCGCGCCTCCCCCTGGAAGATGGGATCGAGAGCGAATTCCGCGGCGAGCTGTCCGATCTCCACGAGCGGGCCGGTGATGTCCGAAGCGGAGATCGTCGGAAGCTCGATCCGGTAGCTCGAGCCCGAGCGCGTGTAGGCGTTGCCGGTCGCGAACTGCTGACGCTCGACCTGGAGCTGCACCTCATTGATGAACGGAAACTTGCCGAGGCAGCAGGCGGAAAGGCGGCCCCACGGGACGGGCTCCCTTTGCCGGTACAGGGGCGAGATGCCGTCCCGCATGAGATGCGCGCCGTGGAATTCCACTTCGGTGCGCATTCGCATCGCGAGCGGGAAGCTTCGGACGCGCGGGTTCTCGGAGAAGGCCTTGTACTGCTTGAGCGAGACCCCGGCCTCCGCGTTGGCGAGCTGCTTCCAGGCGCGCAGGGGCTCGCCGGCCAGGGCCGACACCGTCGTGCGGAACTGCTCGGCGGCGGCCAGCAGGTCGGGGGGGACGGTCGCTCCCTTCGCCTCGGCCCGCGGGCGTTCCACTCTCGACTTGTAGTATTCGAGGACGTCCGACAGCTTCTCGTTCGCGTTGACGAATGTCTGGACGTCCTGGAGGGTCAGCTGTCCGCCGGTGTCCACGGGCGCGCCTCCGCCTCCGCCACCGGCGGGCGTCCACGAGGCGATCGCGCGCTGGAACGTGGGCCACGATCCCGCTGACGCCGCG
>DATNMZ010000562.1:0-5799 GCA_035602095.1 Thermoanaerobaculia bacterium | reverse complement strand
CCGTCCCTCCCGCGGTCGATCGAAGATAGACGCTCTTCAGGTCGTCCGGGTTGCGCCGGAAGGTCTGCTGGGATTCCAGCACGACCCGGTATTGGTTCAGCTGAGTGAACATCGTCGAGATCTGCCGTTGTCCAAACGCATCGTAGAGCGCGTCGTCGAGCATCTGCGGCGTGATCCCGAGGCGCGACGCCGTGGTGCGATCGAGGTTCAGCCGCGCCTCGAGCCCCGCATTCTGCTGATCGCTCGCCACGTCTCGCAATTCGGGGATCTCTTTCAGGCGGCTCACGAAGCGGGGGACCCACTCGCCGAGCTCTTTCGCGTCCGGATCCTCGAGGCTGTACTGGTACTGCGTCCGGCTGACGCGGTCTTCGACGGTGAGGTCCTGCACCGGCTGCAGGAAGAGGGTGATTCCCTGGACCTTCGCGAGCTCGGGCTGGAGCCGGCGGATGATGTCGCTCGCGCCCGCCTTTCGCTCTCCGAGCGGCTTCAAGTTGATCTGGATGCGGCCGCTGTTCATCGTCGTGTTCGTCCCGTCGATGCCGATGAAGGAGGAGAGGCTCTCGACACCGGGATCCTTCAAAATGACGCGGGCGATCGCCTGCTGCCGCTCCGCCATCGCGGGGAAGGAAACGGTCTGCTCCGCCTCGGAGATCCCGAGGAGGACGCCCGTGTCCTGCACGGGAAAGAAACCCTTCGGGATGACGATGTAGAGAAGGATCGTCGCGGCGAGGGTCGCCGCCGCGACAACCAGCGTCGCTCTCTGGTGCAAGAGCACCCAGGAGAGTGTGCGGCCGTAGAAATCGATGACGCGGACGAAAATCCGCTCGGACCAGCGATAGAAGCGGCCCTGCTCCGCCGGCTCCTTGTGGTGCAGAAGCTTGGCGCACATCATCGGCGTCAAGGTCAGAGAGACGAAGGCGGACACGAGGATCGTGACCGACAGCGTGACGGCAAACTCCCGGAACAGGCGGCCGACGACGTCGCCCATGAAGAGCAGCGGGATCAGCACGGCGATGAGCGAGACCGTCAGGGACAGGATCGTGAACCCGATCTGCTCGGACCCCTTGAGAGCCGCTTCGAGCGGCGGAACGCCTTCCTCGATGTATCGGGAGATGTTCTCGATCATCACGATCGCGTCGTCCACCACGAAGCCGGTGGAGATCGTCAGCGCCATGAGGGTCAGGTTGTTCAGGCTGTAACCCAGGAGATACATGACCCCGAAGGTCCCCACGAGGGACAAGGGCACCGCGACGCTCGGGATCACCGTCGCGGCGAACGTCCGCAGGAACAGGAAGATGACCATGACGACGAGCGCGATCGTCAGCATCAGCTCGAACTCGACGTCCTGGACCGAGGCGCGGATCGTCGTCGTGCGGTCGGTCAGGATGTCCACTTTCACCGAGGACGGCAGTGACGCGCGCAGCTGCGGAAGAAGCGCCTTGACGCGGTCGACGACCGCGATGATGTTCGCGCCCGGCTGCCGCTGGATGTTCAGGATGACGGCGGGTACGTCGTTCATCCACGCCGCCTGCTTGACGTTCTCGGCGTCGTCGATGACCGATGCGATGTCGGAGAGCCGCACGGGCGCGCCATCCTTGTACGCGACGATCAGGGGACGGTACTGCTCGCTCGACAGCAGCTGATCATTGGCCGCGATCTGGTAGGACTGCCGCACGCCGTCGAACGTGCCCTTGGCCTGGTTGACGTTCGACTGCGCGACGGCCGTCCGCACGTCCTCCATCGTCAACCCGTAGGAGGAGAGCGCGGTCGGGTTGACCTGGATGCGCACCGCCGGCTTCTGTCCACCGCTGATGCTCACGAGGCCGACGCCCGGAAGCTGCGAGATCTTCTGCGCGAAGCGCGTGTCGGCGAAGTCTTCCACCTTCGAGAGCGCGAGCGTCTTCGAGGTCAGCGCGAGGGTCAGGATCGGCGCGTCGGCCGGGTTCGTCTTGCTGTAGATCGGAGGATTCGGCAGGTCGCGCGGCAGGTACGTGCCGGAAGCGTTGATCGCGGCCTGCACCTCCTGCTCCGCCACATCGATGTTCAGGTCCAGAACGAACTGCAGCGTGATCACGGAGCTTCCGTCGGAGCTGCTCGACGTCATTTGGTTCAGCCCCGGCAGCTGGCCGAACTGCCGCTCGAGGGGAGCGGTCACGGCGGAGGCCATCACGTCCGGGCTCGCGCCGGGGTAAAAGGTCACGATCTGAATGGTCGGGTAATCGACCTGGGGAAGCGCCGAGACGGGCAGCTGCTTGTAACCGATGATGCCGGCGAGCAGCACCCCGACCATGATGAGAGAGGTCGCGATGGGCCGGAGGATGAAGGGCCGCGAAGGACTCATCGACCCGAGTTCCCCGGCCGCCCCGACTTTCCTCCGCCCGAGGCCCCGCGGGCGGCCCCACTCGCTCCCGTTTCCCCGCCGCCGCCCCCCGAAACGACCTTCGTGCCCGGCTGCAGCTTGTCGACTCCCTCGGTGACGACCGCCTCTCCGGGCGCGATGCCCTTCCGGATCGACGTCGCGTCTCCTTCGGTCAACTGCACCTCGACGTTGCGCATTTCGACGGTCGAGTCGGCCTTGAGCGCCCAGACGAAGGTGGTTTGCGGGCTGCGCTGCAGTGCGGCGGTCGGAATGATCACGGTGTTTCGCAGGGTGTCGACGAGCAGCCGGGCGTTGACGAACTGATTCGCGAAGAGCGCGGCATCCTCGTTCGCGAACAGGGCCTTGATCCGGACCGTTCCGGTAGCGGGATCGATCTGGTTGTCGACCGCCAGAAGCGTCCCGGTGGCGAGCTGTTTCTTCAGGTCGCGATCCCAGGCCTCGACGGGGAGCTTGCGTCCGGTTTTCATCTGCCGCTGCACGGCCGGGAGCTGATCGGCCGGAATCGTGAATACGATCGTGATCGGTTGGAGCTGCGTCATGACGACGATGCCGTTGGGATCGTTGGCGTGGACGATGTTCCCGGGGTCGACGAGCTTGAGCCCGACGGTGCCCGTGATGGGAGCCGTAATCCGGCTGTAGGCGAGATTCAGCTTCGCGCTCTCGATCCCGCCCTGGTCGCTCTTCAACGTCGCCTCGAGCTGGTTCACCGTCGCGATTTGAGTGTCGAGCTGCTGTTTTGGGATGGCATCCTGCTGCACGAGCACCTGATATCGCTTGAGATCGACCCTCGCGTTGGCGAGCGTGGCTTCGTCCTTTCCCCTCTGGCCCTCCGCCTGGATCAGTTGAACCTGGAACGGCCGCGGATCGATCTCCGCCAGGAGCTCGCCCTGGTGGACGAGCTGGCCCTCCCGAAAACCGATCCGGATCAACTGACCATCCACTCGGCTTCGGACGGTCACGGTGTTTATTGCGGTCACGGTGCCGAGCCCGGTCAGGAAGACTCCCATGTCGCCCGACTTTGCGGGGACGGCGACGACGGGAACGGCGCGGGATGCCTGCGCCCGGGCGGCGGCTGCAGCCTGCGTCGCCCCCTTCTTGCCGGAGCGGAGTACCAGAAACGCAACCAGAGCCAGGACAGCCACGCCGACGACCCAGGGCCACCGCCGGCGCCGGGACGCGTGCGGTGGCGCGTCCGAAACGGCCGGGTCGGAGACAACGGCTTCGCCTTTCCTCGCGGGAGACTTCGTGGTTCGAGCCTCTCCGTTCTCCGAGGGGCCGGGACGCAGACTCACGCCGTCCCCCTCTCCCGGCGGGGGAGAGATGGGGTGAGGAGCCGCTCCCTTCGACCGGCCAGGCCGGACCCGCGCTTCCCCCACACGGACCCGAAACCGGAATCCCCTCGCGCCCGTTCCCTCTCTTGCCTCGTATTCAACCGTTCTCCTTACGCGCCCGGTTTGCGGGAGATTACGCCGGAAACTGCCCTGAACGGCCGAGTCTGCCGAAAAAGGCTCTCGGGCAGGCGAGACCTCGAGCAGGAATCGCGCCCGGCGCCCGGCGGCGCGTGATGGAATCTCGGGAATGGGCTCGAAATCCATTCAGGCCGGCATGATCGACATGGAAAGCAATACGACCCTCGTCCAGTGCTATCCGGCCCACCACGCGCTGCCCGAGGGGGACGGCCCTTTTCCCGCCGTCGTCGTCCTGCACGACCGTTTCGGGCTCACGCCCCACACGCGAAGCGTCGTCAGCCGGCTCGCTCACGCCGGGTTCTACGCGATCGCTCCCGATCTTTATTCCTCTCCGTCGAGCTTTTCGGCCGGAGCTTCGGAAATCCTGCGGCCCCGTCCGACCCGTCTCGAGTACTCCGAGGAGGCCGCCGCCCGCGAGCGCTCGGACGCGCTGACGGACGAACGCGCGCTGGAGATCCTGCAACAGGCGTTTGCGTACCTCGCCGGGCGCGCGAAGGCGAGGCCCGGAGGAGCGAACCTCCTGGGATTCGGGATGGGGGGACGCCTCGCCTTCCTCGCCGGCTGTCATTTCCCCGGAGACGCCCGCGCCGTCTCCTGCTTCTATCCGGAGGGTCTGGCGTCCGGCCACTCTCGCCCCGGGCGCACGGACGCCCTCGGACAGGCGGCGGCCCTCGCCGCTCCAATTCGACTCTTCTACGGGCTCCTCGACTATCGAATCCGCCCGGAGGAGCGGGAGGCGGTGCGCCAGCGCCTGGCGGGACTCTCGAAGGATTTCCACGTCGAGGTCTTCCGGGAGGCGGGGCCGGACTTCTTTTGCGAGGATCGCGATACTTACCGGATCCGCGCATCGAAAATCGCCTGGGAGGAGACGCTTCGGCTTTTTCGGCCGGAGACCGCGTTTCGATCGAGCGAGGGGGCCCACGGACCGGTCGGAGAATGAGGGTGGGGATTTCCGCATCCCCACCCTCTTAGACGCTCAGATCAGAACCGGAGGCCGACCGAGAAGCGGAACGTGCGGGGAAGCTGATACGCGGCAGGCGCGATGGCCTTCCCGAAGCTCGGTCCGAGGGCGTAGTTGACACCGGGCTGGCCGGGCGTCCCGCCGACCGGCGTCTCGGTGAACGGATTGAAGGCCGTGAAGGCCGTCGCCGCATTGGAGCCGGGGTTGGCGCGGTCGAGCACGGTCGTGTCCGAATCGGTTCCGATGCGCCCGCCGGTGAAAGCCTTCTCGTTGAAGACGTTCAAGAGCTCCGGCCGCGCGAAGAGCTCGAGATTCTTGAAGACCTTGATCGAGAAATTCAGCGCGAGGTCGGTGCGGGTCACGTCGTCGGTCCGAAACGCTCCCCGGCTGCTGAAGTAGTAGTTCACGCGCGTCGGCGGAATGGCGTAACCGGGGTTCGTCACGTAGGTCCGCGGATCGATCGTCGCGACGGCGTCGTAGGCGCGCCCGGAGTCGTAGCTCTCGAGGGCGGTGAGCGTCAACGTCCCGAAGGAGGTGACGAAGTCGTAGCCGGCGAAGACCCGGGCCCGGTGCCGCTGGTCCCCTGCGAGGTAGCCGGTCGGGCGGTTCTGCGCAAAACCGATGTACTCGGGATAGCTCAAACCGCCGGTGACGGGGCCGCTGCCGAGATTCTCCCCGTCGTAGTTCCCCGTCAGGCGGGACCACGTGTACGAGCCGCCGGTGAAGACGGCAAACGGGAATCGGTAGCTGTACTGAAACTGGACCGCTTCGTACCTGCGTTGGAGGGCGTTGCTGTTCCGGATGACCGTCAGATCGGCGACCTGTCCGAACTGGTTCGGGCCCACTTTCCCCGTCGAAAGATCGGTCACGGAGGCGTAGAAATCGTTCCAGTCCCGATAGATGAGGTCGATCTTCGCGACGCCGCGGGTTCCGAGGGCCGATCCGAATCCGACGGTGTATTCCTTGACGTTCGGCGACTTCAAGCTTCC
>DATNMZ010000561.1:0-2188 GCA_035602095.1 Thermoanaerobaculia bacterium | reverse complement strand
CTTCGAGCGTCGTCTTGTCCGGGAAGCTCGTCACCGTCAACAGGTCGATCTGCTGGCGGCCGTAGGAGCCCCAGAGCCACAGCCGGTCCTTCAAGATCGGTCCGCCGACTTCGAGGCCGTAGTCCTGGATCCCCGTGATCTGGCTGCCCACGAAACTGGCGCCGGCGGCGCCTGCCGCCGACTGGGCTCGCTCCTCCTGGGTGATCGTCGGGCGCGCCTGCCACTTCGGATCCGTGTCAAACACGCGCGCGGAGCCGTGCACGTCGTTGGTGCCGCGCTTCGTGACCATGTTCAGCGTCACGCCCGCGGTCGCGATCGAGGGATCGCTGCCTCCGGTGATCGCTTGCAGTTCCTGAAAGGAGTCGAAGTCCCAGTACGTGGGTGAGGAAGCGCCCGACGCCATGTCGGAAACCGTGACACCGTCGAGGTTCCAGCTGCCCTGCGTCGTCTGCGCGCCCTTCGCCATGAAGATCGACTGCTGGCCGCTCTGGTTGCCTCCGACGTTCATCCGGTCCACCTGGACGCCCGGAACCGTCTGCATCACGACCCACGGGTCGCGCGCCGACGGAATCATGTCCATCTCCTGCCGGTTGACGACGGCGCCCGTGCCGACCTTCCGGGTGTCGAGCAGCGGTGCCTCTGCCGTCACCGTGACGTTGGCCTCGACCTTCGAGACCTTCATCGCGATCCGGACCTCGGTGTTCCTGCCGAGATTGACGGCGATACGGCTCTGTTCGACGCTGGAAAAGCCGGACATATCCACTCGGAGGATGTACATGTCCCCGGGCGCCAGCTGGAGGAAATGGAAGTCGCCGCGGTTGTCCGTCGTATATGTCTGCGGCGCTCCGCCGCCCGAGAGCGTCACGGTGGCGCCGGGAAGCGCGCTCCCGTCTTCCGCGACGACCTTGCCATAGATATTCCCGCTCTGAGCCTGCCCGAAGGCGAGCCCGGCCACCGCGAGAATCGCGAGGGCAAGCGGGACCACGAGCCGCGAGTATCTGGTCTCCTTCATGAACCCTCCTCCTTCCCGTCCGCTTTGCGGACGGATTCCCACACACACGTTCCCGACTGGAATCGAGCTTCCAGGCGCTCCGAAGACTTGCGACCGGAGAAATGGCCTCTGGATTTGGTTTTGAAAATTAGCAATATGAGGGCCATTTCCGTTCCGCGCGTAAGTTGTTGAATCCCGGTTCTTTGCCGAGAACCATACGCCCGGCGCCGATGCCTTTCAACCAACTTTTTGGATCTGCATCCAATTTACCCGTATCCGGACGGCGCACGTGAGCCATTTCCGGCTCCAGCGGGGGGCTCTGCTACGATCCCGAGGTGGCCCTCTCGAAGAGCGTCTATGCCCGCCGCCTCACGACGATGCGCGAGCGGTTGAAGGCCCTGTCGGCCGACGGAGTCTTCGCGACCCCCTCCTCGAATCTCTTCTACCTGACCGCGATCGACTTCCACCGCAGCGAGCGGCTGACGGCGCTGTTTCTCTTCCGCGACCGCGACCCGTTCGTTCTGTGTCCCGCATTCGAAGCCGACCGGCTGCGCGGAATGTCCGCGGTCGCAACGGTCCACACCTGGGAGGAAACGGAAGACCCCTTCGCGCGGGCGGCGGCCCTCTTCCCCGCCGCGAAAGGAACGCTGGCCGTCAAGCCGTCGACCGCCTACGACGACGTGGAGCGGTTGCTCGGCGCCCGGCCGGGCTGGAAGGCCGTGTCGGCGGCGTCTGTCTTCGGGGCGCTTCGGATGGTCAAGACTCCCGAGGAGATCGACGCGATCCGGCGCGCCATCGCATCGGCGGTCCCGCGGTTCGAACGGGCGTTTGCGTCGCTCGCCCCCGGCAGCGTCGAGGCGGATGTGTCGCAGCAATTCGGCGGCGAGAACGTCGTTCAGTTCGGCCCTTCCTCAGCGCTGCCCCACGGGGCGTCGGGGCCCCGGAAGTTGTCGCCCGGCGAGGCCGTCTTGATCGACGCGTGGGACCGCCCGGACGGCTACTACTCCGACATCACGCGCTCGACCTTCTTCGGAACTCCGACCGACGAATACCGGAGAGTCTGGTCGACCGTCCTCGAGGCGCAGACCGCCGCGATCGACGCCGCCGCGCCCGGCGTGCCGTGCTTCGAAGTCGACGCGGCGGCGCGCCGGGTCATCGTCGCGGCCGGATACGGCGAGTTCTTCACACACCGGCTGG
>DATNMZ010000560.1:0-4570 GCA_035602095.1 Thermoanaerobaculia bacterium | reverse complement strand
TCAGTTATCAGTTATCAGTTCTCGAAAACGCCCGCGGGTCATCCATCAGCCGGTTGTTCTCGGCGAAGGCGCGCCACTCCGCGACAAATGCCCAGCCATGGACCGCGAGCGCGAGGGCGGAGGCCGCGAGGTGCGCCCACGACGGGAGCGCGCGCGTGTGCACCGCCGCGCCGACCACGAACACCGTGATCGCGGAAAGGAGCGCAAAGGTCGCCGGCGGGGAGGTCCGCGCCTTGAAGCGCCGCAGCGCCGAGAGGATCGGCCGCTGCTCCTCCTCGGAGAGCCCCCGGATCTCGTCCTTCACGAGTCGTCCGGTGCCGATGAAATAGAAGATCACCATCGACTGCGAGAACAGGGAGAGGAGCATGGTCGGGATCGCCCACCCGACGTGCTGCCGCATGAGGACTCGCGCGACGCCATGCCCCGCGTGCATCCCCGCGGCGACGGTGAACCCCTGAAACGAGGTCGCCAGGAAGCCCGCGATGGCGAGGCCGGTCGTGAGAAGCAGCGCCACCGCCATGGCGCCGGAGAATAACCCGTCTTCGCCGGCGCGTCCTTGACCGCTGCGGAGGCGAGAGACAGAATCCTTTCTCCGGCGAGACTCGTTCGCGATAGGAGGCAGGAATGGCCACCGAGATCCGCACGCTTTGCGACATCTTTCTGTCGGCCGCCGCTTCCGGGAAGCCGGATCTGCTGATTTCGAAGGTCGGCGGCGAGTGGCGCCCCATCTCCGCGGGCGATTTCGGCTTCACAGTGCGCGCTCTGTCGCTCGGATTGAACGGTCTCGGGATCCAGCCGGGCGACCGCGTCGCCATCCTTTCGGAGAACCGCCCGGAGTGGGCGATGGCGGACTACGCCATCGTCTGCGCCGGGGCGTGGTCGGTGCCGATCTACCCGACGCTGCCGGCGGCCCAAATCGCTCCCCTCTTGAACGATTCGGGGGCGCGCGCGATCTTCGTCTCGAGCGCGGAGCAGCTCGCGAAAATCGTCTCCATCCACGGGCAGTGCCCCGCCCTCGAGTACGTCGTCGCCATCGAGGCGCCTCCTCCCGCCAAGCCCGGCTATCTCTCCTTCGCGCAGGCCGTGGACAAGGGGAGGCCCACGCTCGAGATGACCCCGGGGCTCTTCAACCAGCGCGCTGCGCGCGTGCAGCCCGAGGACGTCGCGACGATCATCTACACGTCCGGCACGACGGGCGAGCCGAAGGGCGCGATGCTCACTCACGGCAACTTCGTCTCGAACGTGAAGGGGTCCCTGGAGACCATTCCCATCACGGGAGACGCAACGGCACTTTCGTTTCTGCCGCTCTCCCACGTCTTCGAGCGCATGCTCGACTATTCCTACCTCTACCGGTCCGCCTCGATCGCGTACGCCGAGTCGATCGAAAAGCTTCGCGACAACTTCGTCGAGGTGAACCCGCACTGCTTTGGCGCGGTCCCGCGCGTCTACGAGAAGGTCCAGGCCAGGATCCTGGACAAGGTCGCTTCCGCGCCGGCGATTCGACGAAAGCTCTTCGCGTGGGCCGTCGGGATCGGCCGGGAGAAGCTCGAACGCGAGGAGCGGGGCGAGCCGCTGCCGTCCGGACTCGCATGGAAGGTAAAGGTCGCGGACAAGCTGGTGCTCCACAAGATTCGCGCGCTGCTCGGCAACCGATTCCGCTTCGCCGTCTCGGGCGGGGCGCCGCTGTCGCGAGAGCTCGCGCAGTTCTTTCTCGGGGCGGGAGTCACGATTTACGAGGGTTACGGCCTGACGGAGACCTCGCCCGTGATCGCGGTGAACGGCCCGAACGCCTGGAAGCTCGGCACGGTGGGGCGTCCGCTCCGGAACGTGGAGGTGCGCATCGCGGAAGACGGCGAGATCCTGACGCGGGGGCCCCACGTCATGAAGGGGTACTTCCGCAAACCGGAGGCGACCGCGGAGGCGATCGACTCGCAGGGATGGTTCCATACGGGCGACATCGGGCATCTCGACGAGAAGGGGTTTCTCGTGATTACCGACCGCAAGAAGGACCTCATCGTTCTCGCGGGCGGAAAGAAGGCGGCTCCACAGCCGATCGAGAACGAGCTCAAGAAATCCGCCTTCATCGACACGCCGATCATTCTGGGAGACAAGCACAAGTTCCTGGCGGCGCTGATCGTGCCGAAGTTCGACCGGGTGAAGGAGTACGCGGCGGAGAAACACATCGACTTCCAGGCCGCTTCGATCGACGCGAATCCCGAGATCCGAGCCCTGTTTCAGCGCGAGATCGACGAATACAACCGCGACAAGCCCCACCACGAGCAAGTCCGCGCCTTTGCGCTCCTGCCCGCCGATCTCACGATCGAGGACGGATCCATCACTCCCACGTTGAAGGTCAAGCGGCGGATCCTCGAGAAGCGCTACGCGGACTTGATCGCCGCGATGTACCAGGCGGCCGAGAAATCGCATGTCGCCTGAGTCCTGGAGCGCGTTCGATCTCCAGCTCGAAGACGATGGTCTGGCAATTCTGACGTTCGATCTCCCGGGCGAGAAGGTCAACAAGTTCTCCCGGGCCGTGATCCGCGAGGTCGGAGAGGTCCTCCTGCACGTCTCCCGGGAGCCGCGAATCCGCGCGCTTCTCGTGCGCTCGGGCAAGCCGGGCGTCTTCATCGCCGGGGCGGACATCCAGGAGTTCGTCTCGACGAGCCCGTCCGAGGCGGGCGAGGCCGTGCGGGCCGTCCAGGCGCTCTTCGAGCAGCTCGCTCATCTGCCGTACCGGACGGTCGCCGCGATCGACGGCGCCTGCCTCGGAGGGGGAACGGAGCTCGCCCTCGCCTGCGACTACCGCTTGATGTCCGACGCGAAAAAGTCGCAGATCGGCCTGCCGGAGGTGAAGCTCGGAATCTTTCCGGCCTGGGGCGGATGCACGCGCCTGCCCCGCGTCGTCGGCCTCCAGAAGGCGCTCGACCTCATCTTGACGGGGAAGACGCTCGATGCGCGGCGCGCGAAGAAAATCGGGCTCGTCGATGCGGCCGTTCCGGCGCCGATCTTCGAGGCGACCGCGCGCTCCTTCGTCCGGGCACAGATGGGCAAGGAGAAGCCCCGGGAGCGCCGCGGCGAGAGAGGGCTGGCCGAGCTGGCGCTCGAAGGGAACCCCCTCGGCCGCAAGCTTCTGTTCGCAAAGGCCCGCCAGGCCGTGTTGAAGGAGACGGGGGGCCACTACCCGGCCCCGCTCGAAGCCCTGGCGGTCATCGAAGAGGGATTCGGAAAGCCGGTCGCCGACGGGCTCGAGATCGAGGCGCGCCGGATCGGCAACGTGTTCGGCGGCACGGTCCAGAGGAATCTGCTCGGGCTCTTCTTTCTCACGGAGGAGGTCAAGAAGGAAACCGGAGTCTCCGATCCCGCGATCAAACCCCGTGAGGTAACGCGCGTCGGCGTGCTCGGCGCGGGACTCATGGGCGGCGGGATCGCGCAGCTCGCGGCGGACAAGGGCCTCCCGGCGCGGATGAAGGACATCGAGGCCGCGGCGCTCGCGCACGGTTACGCGGCCGCCGCCGCGGTCTGGAGAGAAAAGGCGAGACGGCGGCGGTTGTCCCCCCGGGAGATGGCGGCGAAGATGGCGCTCCTGTCGGGGACGCTCGACTACACGGGCTTCGCTCGCTGCGAGGTGACGATCGAGGCCGTCGTCGAGAGGCTCGGGGTGAAACGGTCCGTGCTGAAGGAGTGGGAGGCCGCGGTCGGCGACCTCCCGATCTTCGCCTCCAACACCTCGACGCTCCCGATCAGCGAGATCGCGGCGGGCGCGCGCGTGCCGTCCCGCGTCGTCGGGATGCATTTCTTCAACCCGGTGCACCGCATGCCGCTCGTCGAAGTCATCCGCGGGCGCGAGACATCGGAGGAGACCGTTGCGACCGTTTTCGCGCTGGCGAAGACGCTCGGGAAGACCCCGGTCGTCGTGAAGGACTCCCCCGGGTTTCTCGTCAACCGAATCCTCGCTCCCTACCTCTCCGAGGCGGTCCGCCTCCTCCAGGAAGGCTGCCGGATCGAAGACGTCGATGGCGCCATGACCCGTTTCGGCATGCCCGTCGGCCCGATCGCCCTTCTCGATGACGTCGGCCTGGACGTCGCCGTCAAGGCGGGCGAGGTGCTCGCCGCCGCCTTCCCGGAGCGCATGAGACCGGCGGGGCAGGAGTCCCTCGTCGCGGCGGGGCGTCTCGGGCGCAAGTCGGGGAAGGGCTTCTACGACTACTCAGACGGCAAGCGCGGCAATCCTTCGAAAGAAGCCTATGTCGCCCTGCGCGCCACCCCCGCGGAGAAGCCTCCGCTGCCTCCGGACGAGATCGAGACGCGGCTTCTGCTTCGGATGATCAACGAGGCGGCGTACTGCCTGGACGAGGGAGTCGTCGCGCGGCCCGAGAAGCTCGACCTCGCGATGATCTTCGGAACCGGCTTTCCCCCCTTTCGCGGCGGCCTGCTCCGGTACGCCGACGACTTCGGCCTTCCCGCGGTGCAGGCGCGCCTGAAGGAGCTTGCCGGCCGTCTCGGCCCGCGCTTCACGCCCGCCCCCGGGATCGAGAAGCTCGCCCGGTCGGGAGGGCGCTTCTTCCCCGAG
>DATNMZ010000559.1:0-6787 GCA_035602095.1 Thermoanaerobaculia bacterium | reverse complement strand
GTGACCACGACGCGCCGGGTTTTGTTCATGAGACCGGCGATTCTGACACAGGCCGCGATCCGCTATCAGCCATCCGCTATCAGCCATCAGCCTTCCAGGCATCCAGGCATCAGCCATCACCCACCATTACCTGCCACCTGTCACCTGTCAGGCCCGGGGGATAATTCGCGCCATGGGCGAACGGGTCGGCTGGCACACCTACTTCATGAATATCGCGAAGCAGGTCGCAACGCGCGCGACGTGCGAAAGGAAGCACGTCGGCGCCGTGATAGTGCGGGAACGGACCATCCTGTCGACGGGTTACAACGGCTCCATTCGCGGACTCCCGCACTGCGAGGACGTCGGCTGCGTCCTCGAGGACGGGCACTGCGTCTCGACCGTCCACGCGGAGGCGAACGCCATCCTTCAGGCGGCGCGCAACGGCGTTGCGATCGGGGGGGCGGAGCTCTACACGACGGCGAGCCCCTGCTGGCCCTGCTTCAAGCTCATCGCGAACTCGGGGATCGCGCGCGTCTACTACGGGGAGTTCTATCGCGACGAGAGGTCGCTGCACGTGGCGCGCGAAGCAGGAATCGAGCTCATCGACCTCGGGAAGGGCACGGGCCCGGGGGAGAGGATCGTTTAGGTAGTTGTCAGTTATCAGTTATCAGTTATCAGTTTCGGATCTCCGTTCCCGTATTGGAACTGACAACTGACAACTGACAACTGATAACTCGTTAGCCCGTCCCCTTCGCTCCGACGGCCGACTCATCCGCCTCGAGCATCTGCAGGCACTCTTCGAGATTCGTGCGGGCGGCGGCGGTCAGCTTGAAGAACCGGCACCCCAGGCCGCGGTCGGGGTCCTGCCCGATGCGGACGACGATCGCTTCCGCGACGACCGTGCAGCTGGACTTCTCTTCCGGAGGGTCGAAGGAGATTTCGAGCCGGGCCCCGACAGGCTGACGCAACGGCGTTCGAATGAAGAACCCCCCGCGCGAGAGGTCCCGCAGCGTGCCCTCGTGCTGGGCTCCGTCCCGCCAGAACGTGACGGCCCACCCGACCGGGGCGCGGGCGGCATCGCGGGGCGAGAGGCGGAGAAACTTCCGCATCGTGTCGAAGACGTCGGGCGGGTCGAACGGCTTCTTGAGAATCGCATCCGCGCCCGCGCGGCGGGCGGCCTCGGCCGACTCCGGGGTTCCCGCCGCCACGACGACCGGCTGCCGGTTCAGCTGCGGGTCCGCCTTCAAGACGCGGCAGACGTCGATTCCGGTCATGCCCAACATCTCCGCGTCGAGGAATATCAAGTCGGGCTTTTCGCGCCGGGCCACCGCGAGCGCCTCGGTGCCGTTGGCGGCCCGCAAGGTCCGGCAGTGCGTCCGGCGGTGGATGTCTTCGGCGAGAGCCGCGAACACACCTGTATCGGCGACGAGGAGAACGGATGCCATTGTGCTCGATTATACGGAGCCTGACGGGAGAAAGCGGTCGGCTATCGTCAGCCGGCACTGTCAAGTCCCGGGGGATTCTATTCCTAGTGTGCAAGGGCCGCCCCTACGAACCCAAAGCAGCACAAGAGTTCCGTTGCAGAACAAGTCATCGGTGATCGGTTTTGGAACTGACAACTGACAACTGATAACTGATAACTGATAACTACGAGCTGAGAGCTACACCACCCGCGGGCGGAGGACCACCTCGCCGTGGAGCACGTGAGCGGGCGACGTCAGGATCCCGAGGAGCGCTTCGAATACGTCGTCGGTGTGAAGGCGTTTCTCCTTCTCCGTCGTCGGGCGGAACCGGTCGAAGAACTCCGTATCCACGGATCCGGAGCAGAGCGCCGTCACCCGAACGCCCTCGGGCTTGACTTCGGCGGCGAGCGCTCTCGTGAACCCGACGAGGCCGTGCTTGGCCGCGCAATAGACCGAGCCTTCCGGAAAGCCCTCGAGTCCCGCGATCGAAGCGACATTGATGATGTCCGAAGGCGCGCTCTTGATCAGCGACGGCAGGGCGGCCTGGGTCAGATAGATCGCCCCGGCGAGGTCCGTCTCCAGCATCTCGGCGATCTGGACGCGCTTTATCTCCGCGAGGGGCGCGCGGTAACCGACGCCGGCCGCATTGATTAGGATGTCGATGCGGCGGTAGCGCGCCAGCACGACGTCCACGAGGTCGTACATGGCGGGGACGGACCGGACGTCGGCCACGTGGTACGCGGCGTCCCCGCCGGCCTCTCCGATTCGCGCGACCAGATCCCGGAGCCGCTCCTCCCGCCGCGCGACGGCGAACACTTTGGCTCCGCGGCGGGCGAGGCCGAGCGCGAAGGCATGGCCCTGACCCGACGAAGCGCCGGTGACGAGGACGACCCTGCCTTCGAGACCCTGCGTCATCTCCAACGCGGCGGAGATTATCATCCGCGCCGGCATGGATACGCCGACCCACGGCCTCGCGGGGGCCCTCCTGACCCGCTCTCTGACGCAACGCCCCGGCGCGCGCGCGGCGCTCTGGATCGGCTTTCTCGCGTCGATGCTGCCCGACGCCGACTCCCTGTTTCTCTCCGACCGGCTCGACTATCTGCGCCTTCACCGGGGCTGGAGCCACTCGTTCGTCTACCTGCCGCTCCTCGCCCTCGGCGTCGCCGCGATTGCGCGGCTCGTGTTTCGCCGGGGACGTTTCCTCGACCTGTGGATCTTCGCCGCGGCGGGGATCGCCTCGCACATCTTCTTCGACTGGATCACCTCGTTCGGGACGATGTTCTTCACGCCGATCTCGCGGACGCGCTACTCGCTCGACTGGGTCTTCATCGTCGATCTCTTCTTTACGGGGATCGGGCTCGTAGCGCTGCTCCTCTCCATCCTCTTTCCCTCCCGCGGACGGAGGATCGCCGCGGCGGGTTCTCTCGTCCTCGGCGGCTACCTGGCGTTCTGCGCGATCCTGCACGCGCGCGCCCTCGAGGCCTGGCGCCGGATCGACCGGGCGCCTCCCGGCGCGCGCGTGGCCGTCCTGCCCCAGCTGCTCTCTCCCTTCCGATGGCTCGGGCTCTCGGACCATGGGGACGCGGTCCACGCGTGTTTCTTCGACATCGGCCCGTTCGCGCGAGCCGTGCCGGTGCCGCGCGTCCCGGAGACGCTTTCGGAGGCGCTCCGCCGGCTTCCGGATTTCTACCCGCCTCCGGCGCGGGCGCGGATTCGCATCTTTGCGAAACCTCCGGAGTCGCCGGTGCTCGCGCACGCCCGGGCCCTTCCGGACGTTTCCGTCTATCTGGCCTTCGCCCGATTTCCTCTCGCGACCGTTACGCCCGAACCGGACGGATCGGCCTCGGTGACCTTCGAGGACCTGCGCTTCCTGCCGTTCTTCTCCGGTCCGTGGGCCCGCGCCAAGAGCGGCAACTACACCCGCGAGCCGTTCGTCTACCGCGTGCGGCTAGACGGTTCCGGCCGGCCCCTCGAGCGCGGGTTCGTCTTGAGCGGGCGGCCCCGCTGACGGCGGGACCGGCGTGACGTACGAGTACTCCGGCGAGGGAGTGCGGGTCAGCGCCTCGGAGATGCCGGCGTAGTACCCGACCTTGACCAGCAGCCGGAGAAACACGAAAACCTGCTGCGTCAGAATGAGCGGAGCGAGTGCGAACCGGGCCTCCCCGCCCGCCGACGGATCCGCGACGAGCCACACGAAGTAGAGGGCGAGCGTGACGAGGGTCGCCGAGAAAAACACGCCGAGAAGGCGCAGAGGGCGGGCGAGCGCTCCGGCGATCCCCGCGAAGAAACGGGAAACCGGCGGCAGGTCCGGCCGGGCCACCCAGATGGCGCGCACGGAGTCGGCCGCGAGCTTGATGGCGCACAGGACGGCCATGAGAACGAGCAACCGGGCGGCCGTGATCGCCAGGACCTGCCGCTCCGTCTCGAGGTCGTTCATCCGGTCGCGAAGCGCAATGCCCGTCTCGAGCCAGATCCAGCGGTAGGCCACGACGGCGGCGCCGAGCGCCGCCAGCGTGAAGGCAAGGAACGCGGGGAACCGGCGCATCCCTTCCCTTCCGAAGGTCACCAGCGAACCGTGCGGCTCGCGCAAAGTTCCGAAGATTCCGCCGAGGGCGAAGGCATGGAGGACGACCCCGAGCATTCCGAGCGCCACGGCGGCTGCCCCGATGCCGCGCAAGCCGCCGAGCTGCGTCGACTTCACTCCCTCCGGGGTCAGGAGCCCGGTGAGCAGTTCGGGAAAGTTTCCGAGAAGATCGGGGTGGACCCGCAGGAGCGTCTCCCACCAGCCGTAGTCGGGGTTGGCCACCATCCGGCTCGCCGCCGGCGCGTTGTCGAGCAGCTCGTGCAGGGCGTTCGAGACCGGGAGGATCAGGACCGACGCGAGGAGGAGCTGAATGAGCCAGAGCGAGACCGCGAGGTAGGGCTTCGAAAGCGAGAGTCGGACGCCGCGCGCGAAACACGCGATCGCGCTCTGGCTTCTCACCACGCCACCGACAGGAGGTCGAGAAAGTTCTGCATCCAGAAGACGGTCCGCGCCGTCCAGCGTGCGGCCGCGCGCGGGTCTCCCGTGACGCGGCGGCCGTTGTTCGTGCGGTCGCTATCGAGCGCGATCTTTTCCTCGGGATCGACGATCGCCTCGATGAGCCGCGGCCCGCCCGTCACGCGGAATCGCTTCCACCGCGCCAGTCCGTCCCACGCGGAACGGTAGGCCTTGCCTCCCTCGAAACGGAGCAGAATCTCGACCGGCAGGGCCGTGGAGCCCCGCCGCGTCACGAGCGCCACACTGTCGTAGCCCCGGACGCGGGCGAGCCCGGGAGGCGGGCCCTCGGAAAGCTTCCCGTCCTTTTCGAAGAGCCCGCGCGGTGGCTTCGTCGGCGTCGAGGTCGCCTGTTCGACGGCGTAATCGACGTCTCCCGACGAGAAGAAGGTGCGTTCGAAGAACCAGGTCCAGTCCCGGCCCGCGACCTCGTTCACGCAGGTAATGAAATCCGAAATTGTCGGGTGCCGGAACTTCCAGCGCTCGAAGTAGAGGCGCAGCGCCCGGTCCAGGACGTTTCCGCCGAGGAGGTTCTCCAGTGTCGCGAGTGCTAAGGCCGTATGCGAGTACGTCGCCGCGCCGTAGGTTTCGCGATCTCGAAACGTCCAGCTCGACTGCGCGTGCTGGTCGCGAGTGGCGACCTCGAAGAAGCGCCGGCTCGCGTCGACCGGATAGAGCTCGTCGATCCGAAGCGGCACGCGGTACCCGAAGACGTTCACGGTCGGGTGATTCGGGCCATACGTCGAGCGCAACACGCGCGATGTCATATAGGTGTTGAAGCCTTCGTCGAGGTAGGGCTCC
This sequence comes from Thermoanaerobaculia bacterium, assembly GCA_035602095.1. GTDB lineage: Bacteria > Acidobacteriota > Thermoanaerobaculia > UBA5066 > Gp7-AA6 > JALYUA01. The sequence continues at coordinate 1,507 of DATNMZ010000559.1, read as the reverse complement.
TCGAACTCGTTCGACGCGAGGAGCCCGTAGAAGTACTGGTGCCCGAACTCGTGGATCGTGACGCCCTCGGGGCTGTGGACGCTGGCCGGAGCGATGAGGTTCGTCCCGCAGGTGATGAGCGTCGGATACTCCATCCCCCCCGCCGCTCGCGCGCCCCAGGGGGGATCGACCATGGTCAGCGTTCCGTACGGATAGGGTCCGAGGATCCTTCCCATCTGGGAGAGGGCCGCCTTCACGGCTCGGAAGTGCCGCTCCGCCTGCGACGCGTGCTCCGGCTGGAGCAGAAGGCGCAGCTCGACATCGTGGAGGCCGGCCTCGCGAAAGAAGTCCTGGAGAACGAGGAAGTCGGGGTGGGCGGTCCACGCGAAGTCGTGCACGCTTTCCTGCCGGAAGCGATAGAGGACGCGGTCTCCCGCCGCCGCGCGCTCCTCCACGCGCTGCCCGGTCGCTCCCACTTTGCCGCGGTAGCGCGACGGGACGTCGATCGAGACGTCGTAGTCTCCGAAGTCCGAGAAGAACTCGCTGTTGGCGTGAAACTGATGGCAGTTCCAGCCGGAGTCCTGCAGGACGCCGATCTTCGGAAACCACTGGGCGACGAAGAAGAAGTCTCCCTTCCAGCCGGTCCGCCGGAAGACGCGGGGGAGCCGGGAACGGAAATCGAGCGAGACGCGAGCGGTCTCGCCTGGCGCGACGGGGCGCGGGAGAGTTATTTCGGCCACCGTCCGGTCGTCCGTGTTGCCGTCGTCCGGCGCGATGAAGACAAGGGCCGGAAGCAGGTCCGAGCCATCCGCGAGCGTCATCCGCGTGATTTCGATGGACCCCCAGGAGTCCGGAATCCGGTCGGTTCCGCGCGCGCGCCCGGCCGACTCCCGGAGGAAGGTCGATCGCGTGTTGCGGAAGGCGTTCAAGTACAGATGGAACTGGAGCGTCGCGGCCGGGTGCGCCGTGCGGTTGGTCCAGGTCAGAAGCTCCGTCCCCTCGACGGTCTTCTTTTCGGGATCCAGGCGGCAGGAGATCTCGTAGGAAGCCGTCGGAGGAACCAGGGAGGCTGCCGTCATGGGAATCGCGGAGGTCAGGGCCGCGCCCGCGAGAGCGAGAAGAGCACCTCTCGCTTTTGCCGAAGCCATTGGCGAGACTGTAGCATGCCGCGCGTGCCGAAGAAGCCGCCGCCCGGCGCTCGCCCGCGTGAATCCGGGCGCGCGGCTCTGGTACCCCCGGAAGCCGCGCGGCGCGCCGAAGAGTTGCGCCAGGAGCTCGCGCGCCACGAGCGTCTCTACTACGTGGAGAACCGCCCCGAGATTACGGACGCGCAGTTCGACGTGCTCCTGCGCGAGCTCCTCGCGCTCGAGGAGAAGTATCCCGAGTTCGCCCGATCCGATTCCCTGACGCGCCGCGTGGGCGGCCGGCCGGCCGAAAGTTTCGCGACGGTCGAGCACGCGACGCCGATGCTCTCGCTCGAAAACGCGTACACATGGGAGGAGGCCGAGGCGTGGCTCGCGCGCGCGAG
>DATNMZ010000558.1:0-2393 GCA_035602095.1 Thermoanaerobaculia bacterium | reverse complement strand
CCGCTGCGAGACGCGATCGCGGCGAAGTACCGGCGCGAGCAGGGCGCCGCCTGCACCGGCGAGAACGTCCTCGTGACGGCCGGCGCGAAGCAGGCGGTCTTCAACGCCTGTCAGGCGCTGTTCGATCCGGGCGACGCGGTCGCGCTGTTCTCCCCGTACTGGGTGTCGTTTCCCGAAATGGTGCGCCTCGCGGGGGCCCGGCCGGTGTTCGTCGAGACGCGTCTCGAGGAGCGATGGCGGCCCGCCGCCGAGCAGCTCGAGCGTCTGGAGGAACCACGCCTCCGCGGCGTGATCGTAAATTCCCCGAACAACCCCACGGGAGCGGTTCTCGGCCGGCGAGAGCTCGAGCGGATCCTCGACTGGTGCGCCGCGCGCGATGCAGCCCTGATCTTCGACGAGACCTACGACCGGTTTCTATACGAGGGCGGAGAGCATGTCTCGGCGGCGGCGTTCTGGGAGAAGCACGGCGCCCGCGTCGTGGTCACCGGCGCCGCTTCGAAGACGTATGCGATGACCGGATGGCGGCTCGGGTGGGCCCTCGCTCCGAAGGAACTCGTCCTGGCAATGTCGTCGTACCAGAGTCACTCGACCTCCAACGCTTCCTCGATATCCCAGGAGGCCGGCATCCGGGCGTTTTCCGATCTCGAACGGTCCGACGCCTCGGTCGCCGCCATGCTCGCGGAGTACTCCCTGCGCCGGCAGGCGATGCTCTCCGCGCTCTCGAAGATCGACGGCGTCGAGGTCTCGCCTCCCGAAGGAGCGTTCTACGCGTTTCCTCGCATGAGCGGGATCTTCCAGCGCAAAGGCGTCGCGGGATCCGAGGAGCTCTGCCGGAGGCTGCTCGCCGAAGCGCACGTCGCCGCCGTGCCGGGCCAGGCCTTCGGAGAAGACTCGTGCGTGCGCCTCTCGTTTGCGACGTCGCTCGATCGGATCCGGGAAGGCATGAAACGGCTCGCCGCGTGGGCGTCCTGACCGGAAAGCCCGGCGAATCCCAGGCGGGAGCGGTTCTGATGAGAGGAGGCGGAGAGGCCGGGAGAGCGTCCCTTCCTCCCTAAGGGATCTCCGGGACGAAGGGGTCGGGATTTCCCGGGTCCCGCGTCGCGCCGGCGTCCGCAAGCGGGAAACCCGGCGGCGGGAGAGGCTCTCGATCCGGGGCCGGCTCCGCCGACGGCGATCCGTCGAAGAGCGCGAGGATCGAGCCCCAGGCCGCGACCCGCGCGGCCGGCCGGACCGCGAGCAGCAGGCCGAGCAGGAGGAGGTTCGAGACCACGGCGGCGCCGGACGGCGTCCGCTGGCCCCACGCGAGGGTGAAGACGGCGGCGAACGCTCCCGATCCGACGGCAGTCCAGAAGAGGAGCAGCGCCAGTCCCCGCAGCCATCGTCCCCGGAGCCGCCGGCGAGCTCCGGCGAACGCGGCGAGCGCGCCGATGGCCGGCATCGAGCGCCGGGCGGCCCGCGCGAAGTCGTACAACAGGGTCCAGAAGCCGAACAGGAGAAACGAAACGACGACGACCGCCGCCGTCCAGGCGAAGCGCCCCGGCGTGTTCGGGGGCGCCTTCTCGAAGACCTTGCCGCCGACGGCTGCCGTCAAGCCGATCCAGGCGGCCAGAGTGACTCCCGCCATAAGAGCGAAGAGCGCGAAGCACTTCAGGTTGTGGGCGAAATTCCGCCGCGCCCCGGTCCAGAAGCCCCACGGCCCCGCCGCGGAGGCGCGGCCGAGCGTCTCGACGATTCCGCCGGCGAAAAAGATCTGAAGGAGAAGGCCCAGCAATCCGGCCCGCACGGTCCCGCGCAGCGCGCCCGAGAGAGCCGGAGCCTTTTCCCGGAGAAAGTCGAAGGTGTCGGTGGGAGCGAACTCCGGATGGTTGCGCAGGAGGTGGTCGCCCGCGAGAGTCTCGTTCAGAGAGGCGTCGAGGGCGGAGGCGAGGGGAGAGGCGGCGACGAAACCCAGGACCGCTGCCGAGGCCGTGAGAAGCAGCACGAGGCGCCATCGCGACAGCGCCGCGAATCCCGCTCGGAGGACGCCCGGCCTCGTGGCGCTCATGCGAGAAACCAGAGGAACTCGCCCAACAGCCCCGCCAGCGCGGCGGCCCAGCCCGAGTACTTCGCGGCGGCGGCGCGGCCGCGCGTTTCCGCCGCGCCACGACCCACCCCGAGGACTCTCGAATCGTTCAACCGATTGGCGTCCCACGGATTCCTGCGGTCGGGGTCGGCGGCCGCCCACGCGAGAGGCGAGGACGATGCAATGCGAAGCCGGACCCAGCGCGCCTCCGCCGGAAGCCTCCGGTCGATCGTGACCCCGTCCTCGAAGGTGAGGCGCGCGGCCGCCTCGTGCGGCCACTCCCCGGTATTTGCGAACAGGACGATCGTCTCGTAGCGTTTCTGGCTCTCTC
>DATNMZ010000557.1:0-5651 GCA_035602095.1 Thermoanaerobaculia bacterium | reverse complement strand
CTTCCCCCCGGCCGGCAAACCCCAGGCCGTTCGAGCTCGTTCCCCGAACGTTGACGCGATCCTCGGGAAGATCGAGGATCTCGGCGATGCGCGCCCGCATCGCGTCGCGGTGTGGAGCGATTCTCGGGCTTTCCGCGATGACGAGGGCGTCCACGTTCTCGACGACGAACCCGTTTCGCCGGACGACGTCGCTCACACGGGAAAGGAGCGGTCCACTGTCCGCCCCCGCGAGAGCCGCGTCGTCGCTCGGAAAATGCTCGCCGAGAGAAGCGAGCCCGGACGCGCCGAGGATCGCATCCGCGATCGCGTGCAGCAGCGCATCGCCGTCGGAGTGCCCCTGGAGGCCAGTCGGATGCGGCACCTCCACGCCTCCGAGACGGAGCGGCCGGCCCGGGGCAAAAGGGTGTGCGTCGAATCCCATCCCCACGCGCGTGCTCATGCCCCGCCTCGCGCGACGATCGCCGCCGCCAGATCCAGATCCTCCGCGGTGGTTACTTTGAACCCGAGCCGCGAGACCGGGCGAATCTCCACGGGGATGCCCAGGCGCTCGCAGAGCATCGCCTCATCCGTCGCCTCCTCCCCTCCGTCCGCCAGCGCGCGGCGCAGGATCTCCTCGCGGAACGCCTGAGGGGTGCCGGCCGCCCACAGACCTTCCCGGTCGATCGTCCCGGCGATTCGCGATCCGTCGCCCACCCGCTTGACGGTGTCGACGATCGGCGTGCCGGCAATCGCTGCGCCCGAGCGCTCCGCCGCGAAGATCACGGCGGCGATCTCCGCCGAGGTGACGAAGGGCCGCGCCGCATCGTGAATGCAGATCACGTCGCCGGAGCGGGGCGCGAGCCGTTCCCAGGCGCGGCGCACGGATTGTCCCCGGGTGGCGCCGCCCGCAACGGCGAGCTCGGCCGGCCGGAGGAGCGCCGCCGCCTCCTCGACCCGGTCGGCAGGGACAGCGATCACGATCTTTTCGAAGTTCACGCCGCGCAGCGCGTCCAGCGCTCGGGCGAGCAGCGGACGCCCTCCCAGCGGGACGAAAGCCTTCGGCTCGGGCCGCCCGAGGCGTAGGCCCGAACCGCCGGCGGGGACGATGGCGAGCCAGACCATGGCTCCCTCAGACCGCGAGGATCTCTTTTTCTTTCGACTTCAACAGCTCGTCGACTTCCGCGATCTTGCGGTCGGTGATCTTCTGAGACTCGTCCAGCCCGCGTCGCTCGTCGTCCTCGGAGATTGCCTTGTCCTTGAGCATCTTCTTCAACCGGTCATTGCCCTCGTGGCGAAACCGGCGGATCTCGACCCGCGCCTCCTCGGCCATGTGATGCGCCTTCTTGGCGAGGTCCTTGCGGCGGTCCTCGGTTAAGGAGGGGATCGGGATGCGCACCACCTTCCCATCGGACTGGGGATTCAAGCCGAGGTCCGACTTCCGGACCGCCCGTTCGATCTCGACGGCCATCTTGGGATCCCAGGGAGTCGCGACGATCAGCGTCGGCTCCGGGACGGACAGATTCGCCACTTGATTGATCGGGACGTCGGCTCCGTAGGCGGACACGAGAATGCCGTCGAGCATGCCGAGGTTGGCGCGGCCGGTGCGCAGCGTCTTGAAGCGCTCCTTCAGGTGCACGAGAGCCTCGGCCATCCGCTTCTCGATGTCCTTGAGCTCCTGTCTCACGACCTGCCTCCTTCCGCCGTGACGAGCGACCCGATTTCCTCGCCGACGACGACCCGGAGGATATTCCCCGGCACGAAGACATTGAACACCTTGATCGGAATTCCATTCTCCATGCAGAGGGCGATCGCCGCCGCGTCCATCACCTGCAGGCCCGCGGAGAGCGCGTCGCGGTAGGAAAGAGTCTTCAAGAATCGGGCGGTGGGAAACCGGGCCGGATCGGCGTCGTACACGCCGTCCACCTTCGTCGCTTTCAGAAGAACCTCGGCCTTCATCTCGTTGGCTCGCAGGGCTGCGGCCGTGTCCGTCGTGAAGAACGGGTTTCCCGTCCCCCCGACCAGGAGGACGACGCGGTCCTTCTCGAGGTGCCGGACCGCCCGCCGCCGGAGGAAAGGCTCCGCGATCTGCCGCATTTCGACCGCGGACATCAGCCGCGTGGTCAGGCCGCGCTTTTCCAGCGCATCCTGCATGCCGAGCCCGTTGATCGCCGTCGCCAGGAGGCCCATGTGGTCCCCCGCCACGCGATCGATTCCCTGCGCCGCCGCGGCGATGCCGCGGATGATGTTGCCGCCGCCCAGCACGAGCGCGATCTGGACGCCGAGAGCGTGGACCTCGCGAATCTCGTCCGCGATCCGCGCGACAGACTCCGGATCGATCCCGAATGCCCGCTGGCCCATCAACGCCTCTCCGGAGAGCTTCAGGAGGATGCGGCGGTAGACGGGCGTCGGCATGGAGTTCTAGGCGCTCGCTCCGGCCGCGGCGGCCTCCGCCGACGTCCGGCCCAGACTCTCCCCGAGCTTGAACCGGACGAAGCGCAGCGCCAGGGCTTCCTTGCCCCCGCGCTCCACCACCACCTGTCCGACCGTCTTCTCGGGGTCCTTGACGAAGGCCTGCTCCGTCAGGACCGTCTCCTGATAGAACTTTTCGACTTTCCCATCGGCAATGCGCTCGATGACGCCAGCCGGCTTGCCGGCGGCCGCGGCCTGCGCGCGGGCGATCTCCTTTTCCGTCTCGATCATCTTCCGGGTCACCTCCGAGCGCGCGGCGAATCGCGGATCGGCAGCGGCCACGTGCATCGCGACGTCTTTCGCCAGCCGCTCGTCTCCTCCCGGGATTCCGACGAGCACTCCGATTCGGCCGTTTCCATGCACGTAGCTCGAGAACTTCTCGCCGGAGCGGGGAACCAGCCGAGCGAACCGGCGGACCTGGATGTTCTCCTTCAGCACGGCGATCAGCTGGGCGACCGCCACCGCGACGGACGGCTCGCCAGGCCAGGAGAGCGCGGCGACTTCGCCCCCGTCGCCGGAAGGCGTGTCCCCGAACGCTTCGTGCGCGGCGATGCGATCGGCGAGCTTCTCGACAAAACCTCGGAAGGAGTCGTTTCGCGCCACGAAATCGGTCTCGCAGTTGACCTCGACGAGCACGGCGGCGACCGGGGTGACGTGGGCGACGACGAGGCCCTCGGAGGTCGCGCGGCCGGCTTTGCTCGCCGCGGCGGCGAGTCCTTTCTTGCGGAGGACCTTCCGCGCCTCCTCGAAGTCCCCGCGGGCTTCGACCAGCGCCTTCTTGCATTCCATCATGCCGACGCCCGTCTCGGAACGCAGGTCGGCCACCATTTTCGAGCTGATTTCCATGGTTCTTTCCAGTCCTTACTTCGGGTTGCGAGGGAGCGAGCCCGCGGCGGCAGGTCGACAGGGGGCGGTTGCGAAGCGCGCGCCGCGAGGGCCGCGGCCCGGTATTCCCTGTGTGCTGCGAATCGTCGTCGACGTCTCCTACGACGCGACGTCCGAGACGACCGCCGTCGTCGACAGCTCGGGCGTCCGCGGCCGCGCCTCGGCCGAGGCGGCCTCGAGCTCTCCCGCCCGCTCCTCATGAGCGTGCAAACCCTCCAGGACCGAATCGGCGATCTTCGAAGTGAAGAGCCGGATCGCGCGGATCGCGTCATCGTTGCCCGGGATCACGTGCTCGATCACGTCCGGATCGCAGTTCGTATCGACGACGGCGACGACGGGGATGCCGAGAATGTTCGCCTCCTTGACGGCGATGTACTCCTGCTTCGGATCGATGACGAAGAGCGCGTCGGGCAGCTCGTCCATCTCTTTGATCCCCGTCAGGTTCTTCTCGAGCTTTTCCTTCTCGCGTTCCAGCCGCAGTCGTTCCTTCTTCGTCAGGTTCTCGTTCTCTTCCTGCGCGAGAACGCCTTCGATTTCCTTCAGCCGGTGGATCGATTTTCGGATCGTGGAGAAGTTGGTGAGCGTGCCGCCCAGCCATCGCGTGTTCACGTAGAACATCCCGCAGCGGTTGGCTTCTTCGTAGATCGCGTCCTGAGCCTGGCGCTTGGTGCCGACAAACAGGAGGTTCTTGCCGGACGCGGCCAGCTCGGTGACGAATCTCGAGGCTTCCTTGAACTGCTTGAGCGTCTTCTGAAGGTCGATGATGTAGATGCCGTTGCGCTTCCCGAAGATGTACTTCTTCATCTTGGGATTCCAGCGCTTCGTCTGATGACCGAAGTGGACGCCAGCCTCGAGCAGTTCCTTCATCGAAATAGATGCCAGATCAAACCTCCTTTGAGTTGTCCGTTTTCAGTCGTCAGTTTTCAGTTTCGAGCCGGGCTCGAGGTGCCGGGCTCCGAAAAACCGATTACTGATAACTGACAACTGAAGACCCTATTATCGCTTGGAGAACTGGAATCGGGCGCGCGCTCCGCGCTGGCCGTACTTCTTGCGTTCCTTCATCCGGGGATCGCGCGTCAAGAAACCTTCCTTCTTCAGCTTCTTGCGCAGCTCGATGTTGTAGTCCGTGAGCGCACGCGCGATGCCGTGGCGGATGGCTCCCGCCTGGCCGGAGGGGCCTCCGCCGGCCACGGTCACGTGGATGTCGAAACGCTCGGCCGTCTCCGTCGAAAGGAGGGGCTGCTTGATGACCATTTTGAGAACGTTGTTGGGGAAGTAATCGTCCAGAGACCGCTTGTTCACGGTCACGGCCCCGGAGCCGGGGACGAGCCGGACACGAGCCATCGCGCTCTTGCGGCGCCCCGTGGCCCTGTGTTGGATTTCGACCGCCACCCTTCCTCCTAACTCGCCTTCCGCGCCGGGGGAACCTGCAGCGGTTTCGGCTGCTGCGCCTCGTGCGGATGGTTCCCGCCCTTGTAGACCTTCAACTTCTTGAATTGTTTGCGTCCGAGCTTCGTGTGCGGGAGCATGCCCCGGACCGCCGCCTCGAGAACCCGCTCGGGGGACTTGGCCTGGAGGTCCTTCGCGGAGATGGATTTCAAGCCTCCAGGATAGCCCGTGTGCCGGTGGTAGATCTTCTCGTCGAGCTTGTTCCCCGTGAGCCGAATCTTCGCCGCGTTCGTGACGACCACGAAATCGCCGGTGTCGAGGTAGGGAACCCAGTTGGGCCGGTGCTTCCCGGAGAGGACTTTCGCGACGCGTGTCGCGAGCCGCCCGAGCACCTGGTCGGTCGCGTCGACCACGTACCAGGCGTGGCGAATGTCTTTCTCGGAAACCATGGGGGTGCCGGAACTCATTCAGAAGTCCTCAAATCGGTATCCAAAAACCGCGGCGCGGGGCCGTAGCGACGGTCTGCCGCCCGTTTTGTAGGGCGCGTAAGAATACGCAAGCAGGGCGGGAGTGTCAACAGGAGAGTCCCGATGGGACCGCCCCACAACCCCCGGATCCGCTGGAATTCGATCGTCCTGGGCTTTCAGGTCTGCCGGACCTGTGAAAACGCCTGCAGGATCAGGTCGGCGCGCCGCTTCACGCCATGCTTTTCGAGCAGATTCGAGACATGGAACTTGACCGTCCGCTCCGACACGATGAGCCGCTTCGCGATCTCCTTGTTCGACAGGTTCTCCATCAGGAGCTCGTGCACCTCGCGCTCGCGGGGGGAAAGCGGCACGAGCGCGGTCGACGGGCCGGGCCTGCGTCCGGCCACCAGGGTCCAGTCGACGAAGCGGGAAAGCAGCCCCCGGGGGACCCAGAAACCGCCG
>DATNMZ010000556.1:0-4661 GCA_035602095.1 Thermoanaerobaculia bacterium | reverse complement strand
GGAACCAACGATACCCATGGCAGCGCCCATCTCTATTACAAGGACCACCATCTGTCGGCGCGCCCGCAGAATCCGGATGGCAGCCGCTCTCCCGAGTTCGACTCGAATCAGTACCAGGCGGGGGCCACGCTCGGGGGACCTATCCGTCACGACTCGCTCTTCTATTTCCTGGGCGCCGACTACCAGCGCGGGAGGACGACGAAACAGACGACCCCCAGCCGCATCGAGCCGCAGGTCGTGGCCGCGTTCGCGGCGCTCGGAAGCCCCGGCGAGAACCTCCCGATCGAGCGGACGAACGACGCGCGCGTCTTCCTCGGGAAGGTGGACTGGCAGGTCAGCTCCAGCAACCTCGCAACCGTCCGCTACAACTACACGTGGGCGGACCAGTTGAACGGCACCTTTGACGTGGACTCCTGGGGCCGCAGCGCGAACGCGGACGAGCGGGACGACTCCCATTCCTTAACGGCCACGGTGTTGTCCACGCTGCGCGGCAACCTCGCCAACGAGTTCCGCGGACAGTGGGCCCGGGAGGACCGGCCGCGTCCCTACAACGGCCCGAACATCACCGGCCAGACCCGCCCGCTGCCCGACACGGCGTTCGATTTCGGAAGCCGGTACCGGTTCGGCGAGCCCTTCTTCATCCCCGTCGATTACCACGACACCCGGATCCAGTTGAACGACAACGTGACGTACATCCTGGGCCAGCACACGGTGAAGGCCGGCTTCGAGTTCAACCGAACGGAAGCGTCGCAGACCTTCCGGGGGTTCGCGAACGGCCGGTACATCTTCGACTCGACGGCCGGCTTCCTGAGCTACTTGAACAACCCGAGCTTCGTGGAGTGCTCGAACGGGACGACCTCGGCGACGGGGCATTGCCCGACGGGCACGACGATCACCGGCCCGATACTTCTCTACCTGCAGTTCGCGGGCGTCGGCGGGCTCACCCCCGACCAGGCGGGCACGCAGACGATCCGGCAGACCGAACCGGCCGTGTTCCTGCAGGATTCGTGGCAACCCATGCCGAATCTCACGATCTCCGCGGGCCTGCGCTGGGAGGCGCAGATCGAGCCGGATCCGATCACGCCCGCGAGCCAGGTCTTCTACGCCGGCTTCATCGGAAAGACGTCCAAAGGCCAGACGTTCCCGTCGGACGGCACGATCCCCTCGGACAAGAAAATGTGGCAACCGCGGCTCGGCATCTCCTGGGATCCGGGAAGCGACGGAAAGATGGTGGTTCGGGCGAACGCCGGAATCTTCTACGCGCGCATCCCCGGCCTCGTTCTCGCATCGACGCGCTCGACGAACGGAAGCATCGGACAGACGCTCTTCCGCGCGAGCTTCTTCGGGAACTTCGGCGGACCGCTTCCTCCCGCATATCCGAATCTCATTCCCGCCTCCCAGATCAGCGCCACTCCGGACCACCCGGACGTCTTCGTCACCGACAAGAATTTCCAGAACCCGCGCACGACCTCCGTTTCCGTGGGCGTGGACCGCGAGATCGCGCCCGGCATCGCCGCCACGTTGAAGTACAACCAGTCCAAGACTGTGCACCTGACCCGCTTCGTCGACCGGAACGCGACGGAGCTCGGCTCGCCGTGGGCGACGGGACTCGGGGCGGGGGGGACCAACGGGATCGGCGCGCTCACGACGATCGAGTCGACCGCCTCCAGCCGCTACTGGGGCTGGACGATCGGGTTCAACAAGCGTTTTGATAACAACTACGGGTTCCAGGTCTACTACACCTACTCGAAGGACAAATCGGACGACGACAATGAGCGAGACCCGTTCTCCTATCGCTACGCGATGATCCACGAGGATCCGTCGGATCCCACCTCCGAGTTCAGCAGGGAGTGGGGCTATTCCGACCGTGACCAGCGGCACCGGTTGAACGCATGGTTTCTCTGGCGGGCGCCCGGAGGCGTGGACCTGAACTTCCGCTACTCCTATCGGTCGGCGCAGCCGCTGGACGTCACCGCCGCGGGCGTCCCGGCCAACACGCCGCAGGATCGGATCAATTCGGACGGCACGGTCACGCGCCGCAACCAGGGCCGGAAGGACAACCAGTACAACTCGCTCGATATCCGCGTCGCAAAGTCCTTCACGGTCGCGTCGCTGACGATCGAGCCCGGGGTCGACGTGTTCAACGTCTTCAACAGCAAGAATCTCCGGAGGCCGGAGGTGACGAACCTGATCTTCAACTTCGACGGAACCGTTCAGAGCGGCGTCGGCGACCCGCGTCAGGTGCAGGTCGGAGTCCGGGTGCTCTTCTAGACTTTGGTCCGGGGCGGCGGCCGCGAGGGCGCCGCCCTTTCCCGCCGATGAGTTCGATCGAGGCCGAGATCGAGGAGATCGTGAACCGCGAGACTCGCGCGTGGGACACGCGCGACGCCGAGCTGCTTCTCTCGGTTTTCCACCCGGACATGGTGTGGCCCTGGCCGCCCTCGGCCGACGCGCACGATCCCGCCCTCTGGGTATGGGGGATGGGCCGATACGACCGGGAGCGGTGGATGCGCGCCTGGCGGGAGCTCTTCGAGACGCACCGCCTCGTGCACAATCGCCGGGAAATCATCCGGATCGCGCTCTCCGCCGAGGGAGACGGCGCGTTCGCCGTCGTGGACGTCGACACGCTGTGGCGCCGTCCGGACGGCAGCGACTTTCACTGGAAAGGAAGGGCGTGCAAGGTCTACACTCGCGTCGCCGCCGGGTGGAAGCTCATCATGCACACGGGCCTGCTCGATTACGCGGCGGCTCGGGCGGGCTGAAGGAGACAGGGACCGAACGAACGGGGCTGCGTCGGCACAGAACCTGCGTTTCGCAAGAGCGGAAGGAGGCTTGTCACCATGCTGCTAACCATCGGAATCATCCTCTTGATCTGCTGGGCACTCGGTCTCTTCGCTTTCCACGTCACGGGCAGCGTCATCCATCTCCTGATCATCATCGCGGTGATCGCGATCGTCGTGCACCTCCTCCGAGGCCGAAGCGTGATGTGATCCGCCTGCGCGACCGAGCACGTCGCCCTTCCGGCTCGCACCGTATGCCCGTTGTCGATTCGCCTGCTATGCGAAGACGCGAACCTGATCGGCATAGCAGAGCCACCACGCTGGCCCGAGGCCGAGGGCTTCGACGACCGGATGCCCCGACTCGCGGAAGTGCCTGGCCGCGTGGTCGTGCTTCGACTTCTCGCAGCAGGCGACGTGGCCGCAGGAAGAGCAGAGCCGGAGGGAGACCCACGATGTCTCTCGCGCCGCACACCGCCCGCACTCCTGAGCGCCGGGAGTGATCCGGCGCATCAGCGAGATGTGACGGCACCGCAGCTCGGCTTCCGCGCGCGAGGTCGTCCAGAGAACCAGCGCGACGTCCGGCGCCGCTGCGGGAGGCCCGAAGAGCCGCGGGCGTCGGCTCTGGGTGGGAATCATTGCTGCTCCTTCTCGTCGCGCGCCGGCGGCGTGTATGGAGTAGAAACGCGAAGCAGGATGCGTGCCACGGAAGAGAGGTCTCGATGTCCGGCGGCGGCGGGTGCACACGGGATCGAGATTCCGATTCGATAAGATCGCGGCGGTGACATTCCCGGTTCCCTTCCACCCCGCGGTCGAGAGGTGGTTCTCGGCGAGACTCGGCGAACCGACGGCGCCGCAGCGCGACGGCTGGCCGGCGATCCGCGGCGGCGGGCACACGCTGATCGCAGCGCCGACCGGTTCCGGAAAGACCCTGGCGGCTTTCCTGTCCGCCATCGACTCCCTGATTTGCCAGGGCGCCTCGCTCCCCGACGAGACGCAGGTCCTCTACGTGTCGCCCCTCCGGGCGCTCTCGAACGACGTTCGGAAGAACCTCGAAGGCCCGCTGGCGGAGATCCGGGAAGCGGATCCCTCCGTCCCGGAGGTGCGCGTCCTGGTCCGCACGGGGGACACGCCCGCCTACGCGCGGGCCGCGATGGCGCGCCGGCCGCCGCACATTCTCGTGACGACTCCGGAGTCGCTCTACCTGCTCTTGACCAGCGAGAGCGGACGCCGGATCCTGACGGCGGTCCGGACCGTCATCGTCGACGAGATTCATGCCCTCGTGCGGGACAAGCGGGGGAGCCACCTCGCTCTATCCCTCGAGAGACTCGACGCCGTCGCGTCCGGTCCGGTCCAGCGCATCGGTCTCTCCGCCACGCAGAAACCGCTCGACCGCGTGGGGCGCTTCCTCGCGGGCGAGGGGCGGGAGTGCACGCTCGTGGACGCCGGGACGTTCCGAGCGCTCGATCTCGCCATCGAGATCCCCCCCTCCCCGCTCTCGACCGTCTGCTCGCACGAGCAGTGGGAAGAGATCTACGGGCGGATCGCGGAGCTCGTTCGGGAGCACCGGACGACCCTCGTGTTCGTGAACACCCGCAAGATGGCGGAACGGATCGCGGGACAGCTCACGCGCCTTCTCGGCGAGGAGGCCGTCACGAGCCACCACGGCAGCCTCTCGCGCGAGCGGCGGCTGGACGCGGAGGAAAGGCTGAAGGCCGGCCGGCTTCGAGCGCTGGTGGCCACGGCGTCGCTCGAACTCGGCATCGACATCGGAGACGTGGATCTCGCGATCCAGGTGGGAGCCACGCGGTCCATCGCGACGTTTCTCCAACGCGTCGGGCGGGCGGGCCACGCTCTCCGAAAGGTTCCGAAGGGGCGCCTCTT
>DATNMZ010000555.1:0-5368 GCA_035602095.1 Thermoanaerobaculia bacterium | reverse complement strand
GGGCCGTCAGACTCCGAGAACCTTCGAGGCCATTTCCGTTCCCAGGACACGCGACCGGACCTTGGCGAAGGCCGTGTCGCGGGAGGTCGAGGTGTCATCCCCGAAAGGGGAGAAGCCGCAGTCGTCCGTCGTCCCGAGGTGCGCCGGGGCGATGAACTTCGCGGCTTCGAGCACGCGGTCGCGGACCTCTTCGGCCGTCTCGACGCGGGGATCGATCGGGTCGATGACGCCGACGAAGATCCGACGGTCGCCGGTCGCGTGCTTTCCGAGGAGCGCGAGGACGCGCGGGCGGTCCCTTTCGCTCGCGAGCTGAACGAAGAAGTTCCCGACGTTCATCCGAAAGAGCTCCGGGAGCAGCTCGGCGTAGTCCACGTCGGCGCTGTGGGTCGAGTCCCTGTCCCCGCCGGGACACGTGTGGACGCCGATGCGCCTCCGTTGCGACGCCGTAAACCGCTCGAGCACGCGATTGTTCAGATCCACGAAAGAGCTCAGGAGCGCTTTCGACGGGTCGAGCTTGACCGAGAGCCGGGCCTCCGTGAAGTCGATCTGGACGGTCGCGCCGTGGTCCAGACACTGGCCAATGTCGACCGCCGCCTCGGCAACGAGATCGTCCAGGAAGGCGCCTCTCTCGTAACCGGGGAGGCCGGCCTGCGGGTAGAGAAGGCTCAAAGCCGAGGCGGAGATCACCGCCTGCTTCAAGGGGACACGCGAGTGCTTTCTCGCCGCGTCGAGATAGGCCACCGCGTGCGTCGCATATCGGAAATGACCGGCGGTCAAGACCGGGAGCTGCCGCGTGTGCCCATCCTTGAACGGAATCGTCACGCCGCCGGGCGCCAGATTCTTCAGGCCGTGGATCGGGTAGGTCGCAAAGCTCGGCTTCCGCTGTTCGCCGT
The DNA here is from genome assembly GCA_035602095.1 of Thermoanaerobaculia bacterium. Lineage (GTDB taxonomy): Bacteria > Acidobacteriota > Thermoanaerobaculia > UBA5066 > Gp7-AA6 > JALYUA01. The sequence continues at coordinate 4,475 of DATNMZ010000555.1, read as the reverse complement.
CGGTGATGACACGAGAACCGGTCTCCTCGAAGCGCCGGATCGTGTCGCGGACGGCGTCGTCGAAGAGCGTCTCGAGCTTCTCCGCCGCGATCTTTCCGGCGGCGGCCGCTTGCATGCCCTCGATGACCGCCGCGGGGCGGGGAATGCTGCCGATCGGTTCAGTGGGTAGCGGCATCGAGAAAACCGACTCGATTGCGCACCTTCCGGAAAACCTTCCGCAGCGGTCGAGCCGTTCCCGGCAACAATACCAAACGTCTGCCGGCCGCTATTGCGCGCCGGTCACGAGGTAGAGGTCGTCGAGGATCCGCCGAATGGAATAGACGTAGGACTTGCCGTCGGCCGAGACCAGGGCGGGGCCGATGTTCAGGACGCCTGCCCCGTCGGCCGGAGCGAACGACCAGACCGGTTCGCGCCGGCCGGTCGCCAGATCCAGGCGGAAGACCGTGACCGGCATGCTCGAAAAGCGGGCGACATAAAGGGCGCGGCCGTCGGCGGTCCAGCGGATGACGGCTTCCTCCGGTTCGATGCCGGGGACCTCCTTCGGCTTGCTGCCGTCCAGCGGGTAGAGCATGACGCGCCGATCCGGCGCGATCGCCGCCACGAGCTTGCCGTCGGGCGAGACCCCGCCGCCAAAAAGAGCCACGCCTTCGGGAGTGAACGCTCGCCTCTCACCCGTGTCCGTATCCACCACGGAGAGGCGGACGCCGCGCCCGCCCTCGCTGCCCCGCATGACGACGCGACGCCCGTCCGGCATCCAGACGGCCCACTGGAGCGCGACGCCCTTGATCGGAATGGATCGCGGTGTGCCCGCGCCCGTCGGCAGGATCAGCAGCTCGGGCGGCTCGCTCACGCTCTGCGCGAGCACGCGGCGTCCGTCGGGCGAGAGCGACATGCTGCGCGCCTTCCCGAGCAAGACGGCAGGCGAGCCGTCGGTCTTGCGCACATAGGGGAGATAGGTGTCGCCGCCGCCCGTCGCAGCTCCCTGCTCGTCGAACAGCAGGGTTCGGCCGTCGGCCGAAAGGTCCGACGGAAACGACCAGTCGTGCCACGACAGGTTGTGCTCGGTCGATTCGCCGGGGCCACGCCCGAGAATCTCGCGCCGCCTCGAGGTGTTCGTCATCAGGATGCGGCCGTCGCGCGCGACGTCGCGCAGTTGGGCGTAGCCGAGGGAGCTCAAGACCGTTCGCGACTTTCCGGAGGGCGCCACGGCCTCCAGGCGGTCGCCCGTGTACCAGACCTCGTTTCCTTTGGGAGACCAGGCCAGGCCGGTGAGCGACGTCGTGATCCCGCTCTCGAAGAGGCGGCGGCCGGCCATGTCGATGACCGCGACGCGGCCGAGCGAGTCGCCCCGCTGCGGGTGGTCGGCAAACGCGATGCGGCGGCCGTCCGGTGAGATCCGCGGAAGGTCCATCCAACCCGGCACCGTCGCGAGGACCTTTCCCGCCGGGTACTCGAGCTGCCACTTCCCGCCCTCGGGGCGCGTCACCGCGAGTTGCTGTCCGTCCGGAGACCAATCCGCGTCGGTCACGTCGTCGGCGAGCTCGCGCGGCGCGCCGCCGTTCAACGACACGCGAGCGAGCGTGCCGATCCGCTCGAAGCCCATCAGAAAGCGGCGCCGGAGCAGGATGGCCAGCTCGCTCGAGGAAGAAACGCCGAGGAGCGTAGCGGACGAGAGGCCGAGAGGGCGCGACTCGGGCGAGTCGACCTGGGTGGCGAAAAGCTCGCTCGGCTTGCCGTCCCACGCCGCGGCGTAGACGATGGTCTTTCCGTCCGGGGCAAATCGCGCGCCGTTGACTGTCCCGCGGCGAAACGCGACCTGGCGGAAGACCGGCTGGCTGGCCGGCGCAGGGCGGCCGAACTTGCGCAGGACGGCGGCGCCGAGGAGAGCTCCGAGCACCAGTGCCATCGCCGCCGGCACGAGCCAGCGTCGCCGCAAACGGGCCGGCGCCGCCGTGAGCGATGCCGTCGATGTCTCGGAGAGATGATCGCGGACGCTCTTCAGGTCGCGCGCCAGATCCTTCGTCGAGGCGTAACGCTCGTCGGGCTCCTTCGCCAGGCAGCGCTCGATGGTCCAGCGCAGCGGCGCGGGAGCCGCGGGATTCAGCTCCGCGATCGCCTTCGGCTCCTCGCGCAGGATGGCCGCGAGAGTCTCGACTCCCGTCTTCCGCTGAAAGGCGCGCTGGCCCGTGGCCATTTCGTAGAGGATCGAGCCGAAGGAGAACTGGTCGGAGCGGAAGTCCACCGGCTGACCCGCTGCCTGCTCGGGCGACATGTAGCCGACGGTGCCCATCACGGTGCCGGGCTCCGTCCCCGGCGCGCCGGCCGAAACGGTCGGGCCGTCCTCCTGCGCCAGGCCTCGCTCCGCGAGCTTGGCGAGTCCGAAGTCCAGGATCTTCACGTATCCGTCCTTCGAGAGGATCAGGTTCTCGGGTTTCAGGTCCCGGTGCACGATCCCGGCCGCGTGCGCCGCGGCGAGTCCCTCCGCGACCTGCGTGCCGATCTCGAGCGTGCGCCGGGCCGGCAGCGGCCCCGAGGCCAGGAGCTCCCGCACCGTGCGGCCTTCGATGAGCTCCATCGCGATCCAGACGGAGCTGTCGGACTCGCCGACGTCGTAGACAGCGATGATGTTCGGGTGCGCGAGCGCCGAGGCGGCCCGCGCCTCCTGCTCGAATCGCGACCGCCGCTGGGCGTCGTGCGCGACCTCGGTCGGCAGGACTTTGAGCGCGACGTCGCGCCCGAGCCTTCCGTCTCTGGCCCGATAGACCTCGCCCATCCCCCCGGCGCCGAGCGGCGCGAGAACTTCATAGGGACCGAGGCGCGATCCCGCGGAGATCGTCATCTACTTCAATCCGTCGATCAGGTACAGATCCGAGAGGGCCCCGAAAGTCTGGTACACATAGGTCTCGCCGTCGCGGCTCATCAGCAAGAGCCGCGGGCTGCGAGTCAGGGAGCCTACCGCGAGGATCTCCTTCCAGGGGCGCCTCTCTCCCGTCTGCGTGTCGAAGAGAGCCAGCTTGATCGGCGCGCCGGTCGTCCGAACGATCAGCGAGCGCCCGTCGGCGCTCCATTGGACCAGGTTCTCTCGCGGCTGAAGCTCAGCCAGGCGGCGAGGCGCGGTCCCGTCGGTGAAGCCAACGAAGCGAGTCCCTCTCGCGTCGACCGCCAGAAAGCGCCCGCCGTCCGGTGAGACCGGGTTTCCGAAAAAGGGAAAGCGAAAGGAAGAGATGCCCTCCGGAGTGACCGGCCGGCGGCGTCCCCCTTCGACTTCGACGACAAAGACCCTCGCGGGACGCCCCTTTTCCACCGCGCCGAGCAGCAATCTGCGCCCGTCGGGCAGCCAGTTGCCCGCGCCGGCAAAATCGAGCCCGTCGGTCGGCACGGTCTTTGGCTCGCCCGCCCCTGTCGGCAGCAAGATCAGCCGGGGAGGTGAGCCGGGGCCGCCGCGGACGCGAGCGGTGACCCACTTGCCGTCGGGCGAGAGGCTTCCCGAGGTCCCTTCGCCAAGCCGCACTGCCGGAGAGCCGTCGGTACCCCGGATGTACACGGCTTGCCGCTCTCCTCCTCCCTCTCCGGATTCGGTGAAGACCAGAGTCTCTCCGTCGGCAGAGAGATCCGTCGGGTTGGACCAATCGAACCACGACAGGTCGCGTTGGCTCGACTCGCCGCGTCTGCTGCCCATGACGACGACCAGCAGCCGGTGGTGAGCGGCTAGAACTCGCCCGTCGGCGGAGATGTCGTCGAGCTCGATATTGCCCGGCGCGCGGGCGATCAGGCGCTCCCTTCCGGACAGACTCACGGCGTAGAGGGCCTCCGGATCGCCGCCGCTCCTCGACGCCGTGAACCAGATTTCCTTGCCGCCGGGAGCCCAGCATGGCGCGCCGGAAGCGCTTCCCCAGCCTTCCGAGAGCACGCGACGCCTTCGGCGGTCGGTCTCCACCAGAGACAAGGAGATTCTCCCGTCGGGTCCCTCGAAGAGGGCGATCCGATCGCCCGTTGGCGAAAAACGGGGCGAACGGAGAGGTCTCTCGGATTCCAGTAGCACGGTCCCGATCGGGGCCTCCAAGCGGTCCTTGCCAGCGACCCTCCGAATCACGGCGAGGTCTCGCCCGTTGGGCGTCCAGTCAGCGCCCGCATAGCGAGCCCCCTCCAGGACAAGTCTTGGAGCTCCCCCCGACAACGCTACGCGAGACAGCGTCGAGACCGCCTTTCCTTCGCCGAAGAGCAGGGCCATCTCGCCGTCCCGTGAGACAGAAACGATGTCGGCATCGGGATAATCGAATCGCCGGGACTCCGGGCTCTCTGCCCTCGTCTGATAAAGGCTGACATCCGCTGGAGAGGAATCGCCCTCCCATGTCGCCCCGTAGAGCACAGTCTTGCCGTCCGGCGCGAAGCGCGCGTTGCCGATCGTTCCCGTGCGGAAGGTCAGCCGGTGGAACGACGGCGCCGCGCTCGGCTTCGTGAGCGCCCGCGCCGCA
>DATNMZ010000554.1:0-3317 GCA_035602095.1 Thermoanaerobaculia bacterium | reverse complement strand
GAGTTGACGGCCAACGCGAAGGCGGACCTGCGCGACGCGGGCATCCTTCGCTTCCAGGCCGCCTACGCGCACTCGGAGAACAAGATCACCCGGATCGCGCCAACGCCTCCCCAGCTCGCCGGGTTCCAGGAGGTCCTCTTCGACCGCCTCGAGCAGCGCCGGGTGACCTGTGGACAGCCGAAGGACAATCTGCGGCTCACGACGGACTGGCGCCGCGAGAACCTCGGCGCCAACGTGCGCGCGAGCCGGTACGGCACCTACTGCAACATCGACAGCGCCGCGCCGGCGAATGATCAGACGTTCGGCGCGGAGTGGGTCATCGACCTGGAGGCTTCGTACCGCTTCGGCTCGGTCAGCGTCGCGGCGGGCGCGCAGAATCTCTTCGACACCTTTCCGGACAAGAACATCACGGCCAACAACAATGGCGGGATCTTCACGTACCCGCGCAACGCCCCGTTCGGTTTCAACGGGCGTTACGTCTACCTGCGGACCTCGTACACGTTCTGATCCGCCCGCCTCGGGCGGGGGACCCCGCGTCCTCCGCCCGCTCTCGCCTTTTAGCCCTGCGGCGCCCGCCATGAGCCGCACGGTGGCGCTTCCGCTCTGGCTCGTCGCCGTCCTCGTGGTCCTCGCCGTCTGGGCCGTGCTCGAGCGGTTGTTGATCCCGAGCGTCCGGTGGTTCCTGCGGCGCCGGGTCAACCGGGTTCTCGAAGAGATCCACACACGGTTGAAGATCGCCATCCCGGAGTTCAAGCTCACGCGCCGCGACGTCCTGATCGACCGCCTCCTCTACGACCCGCAGGTCCAGGAGGCGGCCGAGGCCTTCGCGCGCGAGCAGGACATGCCGCGCGAGGTTGCGATGGCGAAAGTCGCGGGATACGCCCGGGAGATCGTGCCGAGCTTCAACGCCTACGCCTACTTCCGGATCGGCTATGCGCTCGCGCGCGGCGTCGCCCGCACTCTCTTCCGCGTGCGCCTCGGCTATTCCGATGAAGAAGGGCTTGCCGCGATCCCGCCGCGCTCGACGGTCGTTTTCCTGATCAACCACCGGAGCAACATGGACTACATCCTCGTCGGCTATCTCGCCGCGGAGAAGGCCGCGATCTCCTACGCCGTCGGGGAGTGGGCCCGGATCTGGCCTCTTCAGACGCTCGTCCGCGCGATGGGCGCGTATTTCGTCCGCCGCAACTCGCGGGACGCGCTCTATCGGAAGGTGCTCGAGCGCTGGGTCGCGATGGCGACCGAGGCCGGAGTGACCCAGGCCGTTTTTCCGGAAGGCGGTCTCTCCCGCGACGGGAAGCTGCGCCCGCCGAAGGTCGGCATTCTCGACTACATGCTCCGGGCCTTCGATCCTCAGGGGGAGCGCGACATCGCCTTCATCCCCGTCGGAATCAACTACGACCGGACGTTCGAAGACCGCTCGCTGCTGTCCGAGCGCGACTCCTCCGCGCCTCGCCCGGGGGCGCTCGCCGCCGCCGCGAACGCGATGCGCTTCGTCGTCAAGAACCTCCTGCTCATGGCGCGCAACCGCTGGCACCGGTTCGGGTACGCCTGCGTCAATTTCGGGCCTCCGATCTCCCTGAAGCGGTACGCGACCGAGCACGGGCTCGACGCGCGGCGGCTCGAGCGCGAGGAGCGGTTCGCGCGCGTCACCGAGCTCGCAGAGCACTTGATGGGCGCGATCGCGCGCGTCATCCCTGTGGTCCCCGTCTCTCTCGTCGCCCGGACGTTCGTCTCGAGCCCGCAACGCGCCTGGAGCGAGCTCGAGATCAAGGCCGCGGTCCTGGAAACGATGCGCGATCTCGAGGCGCGCGGCGCGCACGTCTACGTCCCGCGCGGCGACCAGGATTACGCCGTCGACGTCGGCCTGCGGATGCTGACCCTGCGCCGCCTCGTGGTCGAACGGGACGGGCTCTTCACGCCGGCGGCGGCCGAGATGCCGCTGCTCGAGTATTACGCGAACAGCATCGCCCATCTTTTCGAGCGGGATGAAAAGGCGCGTTCTTTCTCCGGCGAGAGCTGACGAGCCAGCCAAACGACCCGTCTCACCTCTGCCGTCTACCGTCTACCGTCTACCGCGCCGCCAGGTCAGGAAGATTCCGAAGGCGCTGATCGCCACCCAGGAACCTTCCATCAGCATCAAACCCGGGTCCCGCGCCCGCGTCGCGAAAAACGTCAGGATCGCCCCGCCCACGAGGTTCAAGACGAGATAGGGGTATCGCCGCTGGTCGAGCCGGCCTGCCTGGTTGGCCGCGTAGGCGAAGAGGACGACGCCCGCGCCGAGAAGCGACAAGGCGTGGCCGAGCATCCCGACGCGCCCGGACTTCCGGCTATCCGCGCCCCGGATCCGGCTCGCTGACGAAGACCGAGAGGAGCACGCTCACGATGGAGACGACGAGCGCGCCCCAGAACGCGGACCAGAACCCCGCGACGTGGAAACCGAGCCCGAACCGCGCCGCCGCCGCGCTCGTCAACCAGAGGATCAGCGCGTTGATCACGAAGGTGAAGAGCCCGAGAGTCAGGATCAGGAGGGGGCACGTCAACACCGTCAGGAGCGGCCGGACGAGCGCGTTCAGGAGGCCGAAGACGAGGGCGACCGCCAGAAACGTCCCGGGCGTCCCCGTCGCGGAAATCCCGGGGACCACCAGAGTGGCGACCCAGAGCGCGGCCGCGTTGATCAGCAGCCGCAGCAGGAATCTCATCGCGGGCGACTATACGCCTCCGGAACCGGGCCGCCGGCGGCGCGGCGGCCGATCGCTCCAGACGATCGACGCGATCAGGGCGACTCCGCCGGCGGTCGCCGCCAGAAAGAAGAGGATCGCCAGCCCGGGGTAGCCGAGGATCCGGAAGTCCGTCGGGACCTGCATGAGAAGCGCCGCGCCGACGATCAGGGCGGCGAGCACGAGGCCGAGCGCGATCCGGTTCGCGATCTTCTGGAGGCCCCCGATCAACGCCGTTTCGTCGATCGCGTCGACCTCGAGCTTCAGCTCGTTGTTCGCGACGAGGTCGAGCACCCGGTTCACCCGCCCGGGCAGCTTCTCGGCGAACTCCTTGGCCTCGAGCAGGGCCTCGGCGATGCGGCCCGGCGACGCGCTCTGCAACATCCGCTTCTTCAGGAGGTCCGCCGTGTCCCGGCGGATGGCGGCGTTCGGCTCGAAGGTGGGGTCGAGCGTGCGTCCGACCTCGTCGAGCTGCAGGAGCGTCTTCGCGAGAATCGTCAGCTCCGACGGCAGCTTCAGCCCCGACTCCGCCGACGCGCGGGCGACCTCGAGCAGCGTGCGGCCGACGCGCAACTCACCGAGAGACGCGTTCTGGTA
>DATNMZ010000553.1:0-3395 GCA_035602095.1 Thermoanaerobaculia bacterium | reverse complement strand
CGAAGATCCAGAGCGGCTGGGCCGGAGGGCGCTCTCCGTCAATCTCTCCGACGCGGCCGCCATGGGCGCGCGGCCCCGATTTTTCCTCCTCTCGATCGCGATGCCTCCCGGCCGGGACGAGGAATTCGCCCTTGCCATTTGCCGCGGAGCCATCGCCCGAGGGCGGGAACACGGCGTTTCGCTCGCGGGAGGCGACCTGTCTCGCGCGCCCTGCCTCTTTCTCTCCGTCGCGCTCTGGGGAGAGCTCGACGGGGCACCCCTGAGGCGTTCGGGCGCTCAGTCCGGAGACCTCCTCTATCTCTCCGGGGCGACCGGCCGCGCGGCGGCGGGGTTGTGCCTCGCCCGCGAGCCTTCGAAGGCGGCGGGGCTCCCGGCGGAGGCGGTTGCCGAGCTCCTCGCCGCGTACCGGGATCCGGAACCGCGGGTCGCGCTCGGCATGGCGCTCGCGCGCTCCGGTCTCGCGAACGCGGCAATCGACGTTTCGGACGGCCTCGGTGTGGACGCGGCGCGGCTCGCGCGCGCCTCCGGAGTCCGCGCCGTCGTCGATCGGAAACGGATTCCGATCTCCGCCGCGCTCGCCGCTCTCGCAGAGCGCGAGGGCGTGGACCCGCTCGGCTGGATCCTCGGAGGAGGAGACGACTACGAGCTCCTCTTCGCCGTCCCCGAGCGCGCCGCCGGCGCCCTCGAGGCGCTCGAGGCGGGGCTGCCCCTGACCCGGATCGGGCAGTTCGAGCGGGGGTCCGGAGCCGTCCTGCGAACTCCGGAAGGAGACCGCGACGTCGGCGGTCTCGGGTACGACCATTTCGAGAGCTCGCCGTGAAGCTCCATCTGACCCGGGCGTTTCGGCGGCGCAAGATTCACCGGTGGACCTGGCGCCGGCGCTGGCGCGTCCTGGTGCTGGATCTCCTCGGGAGGGAGGAGTCCCCGGAACGGGTGGCGGCGGCGATCGGGCTCGGCGTGGCGATCGGGTTCTCGCCCTTCGTCGGGCTCCACTTCGTGTTGGCCCTGGCGCTCGCGTTCCTCCTTCGGTTGAACAAGCTCGACGCCGTCCTCGGAACTCTCGCGGGAAACGTCCCCACCTGGGGCGTGGTCTTCCCGCTCGGCTACCGCCTCGGGCGGGCGGTGCTGCGATACGACCACCGGACGGTTCCGCAATTGAACCTGCAGCCCCTTCTCCACAGCGACTTCACCTGGATCTTCCATCCCATCGAGACTCTCCACGTCGTGTTCGGGCACCGCGCTCTCGGCCCGAGGCTCCTTTCCTTCGGAGTCGGCACGACGATCCTCGCTCTGGCGCTCGGGCTCGCGGCGGCGATTCTCGCGCGGGCGATCCTGCGCCTGTACCACCGGCGGCATCCGCGCGTGGCGATCCGGGCGGCGAGCCGGCGGTGCGCCGTCGAGGCGCCGGAGAAGGGGCCCGCCCGATCGGATGTCCAATAGCAAAATGAGCCGGGGCCGGGAAACGGGAAACGGGAAACGGGAAACGGAAAACGGAAAACGGAAAACGGAAAACGGAAAACGGAAAACGGAATGGTAGACGGGAAACGACGGAACCTGAGGGTTTAGCGAGCGAGGGGAGAACTGGAGGGCTGCGCGATCGCCCGGAGAAGAGCCGGCCGGACGCGTTCGAGACGAGGGCCGTACTCCGGATTCGCCTCGACGAGGCGCTCGAGCGCGCGCAGGTCCTCCGCGTCGCGAGAAGAGCGGCACGCCTTTTCGAGAGCCAGCGCCGCGGCGAGGGGGCGGTCCGCCGCCGCCGCCATCCATCGCCGGGCGAGGACGCGCCAGGCGGTCGAGGAGTTCGGGTCGATTCGCAGGGCGGCCCGCGCCTCCGTCGCGGCTTGAGCCGGAAAACCTTTGGAGAGGAGCCACTCGGCGCGATCCGCGTGCACCGCGGCGGAGAGCGGCCCGAGAGCCAACGCCCGATTCCACGCCTGCCCGGCTCCGGGGGCGTCCTGACGCGACAGAACGAGCGCGCGGCGATACACGAGGGGAAGCGAGTCCTTGTTGTGCCGGAGCCCGAGCCGGTAGGTCTCCTCGGCCTCGGGCAGCCTTCCCTGCGCCTCGAGCGCGAGACCGAGGCCAAAGTATCCATTCTCGTACCAGGGGTTCGCGGCGAGGGCGCGCCGGTAGGAGGCTTCCGAGTCGTGCAGGCGGCCGAGCTCCTTCTCCATCCTCCCCTTCCCGGCCCACGCGTCCCAGTAGTCGGAGTAGATGGCCACCGCGCGCGAGTAGTGGCGGAACGCTTCGGCCCACCGGCCGGCCTCGGCGAAGACGTACGCCTGGTTGTAATGCGCCTTCGCGCTCCCGGGCGCCGTCGCGAGGGAGTTGGCGAACACCGACGAGTCGCTCCACCAGACGGCGTTGCGCGTGATCGTCCGCAGCGAGAAGAGGATGGCAATCCCGAGAGCGGTCCGGCGGGCGGCGGGAGAAAGGGAAGAGACCCCGGCGGCCCCTCCCGTGAACGCGGAGCCCAGGGCGAGGCAGAGGCCCGCGGAGGGAAGGTAAGCGATCCTCTCCCCGAAGATCGTCCCGATCGGGTAGAGCACGTTGGCCGTGGGCAGGAACGCGACCCCGAAAAAGAGCACGCCGAGCGCAACCGCCGAACCGGAGGAGAGCCGCGCCAGGGCGAGCGCTGCCAGAACGAGGAGAAGGGCCGCGGCGGCGATCCCGAGAGGGAAGAGGGCCGTCCCAGGGCGGATCGACCAGGCGGATTCGTCCGCGGAGAGGTGGGCCGGAAAGAGGGCTCGCCCCGCGTAGCGCAAGAGGATCAGAGAGGCATTCACGGCCCGCGAAGGCCACGGGAGCCCCGCGAGCGGGTTCTCCACCTCGAAGATCCCGACACCCGGAGCCCGGAGGAGTCCCCCGAGGACCCACGACCGCAGGCCCACGGTTCCCGCGAGCACCAGGGCGGCACCCGCGAACACGGGCCACCCGCGCCGCAACGCCGCGACAAACCGGGAGACGAGGGTCCCGCTCTCCCGGTACGCGAGAAGCAGAAGGAGAAGCCCGGGCGCGACAGCCGCGCTCTCCTTGGTGAGGATGCCGAGCCCGTAGCAGAGGAGCGCGGCGAGCACGCGGCCGGGGCGGGGCGTCTCTTCCCCGGCCCCGAGCGCGACGAAGAGGAAGGCGAGGGAGAAGACCGCCGCGAGCGTCTCCCCCCGGCCGACCAGGCTCGTCACGGCCTCGACGTGGATGGGCGCCACGGCAAAAAAAAGCGTCGCGAGCGCCGCGGCGGACGGCGGGACGCGGGCGCGGAGGAGAACGCCCCCGAGCAGCAGCGTCGCGCCGATGTGGAGCAACACGTTGACGAGGTGAAACGCCTCCGGGACGCGCCCGTGGATCCACCATTGCGCGGCATACGACAGCAGCAGAATCGGGCGGTAGGCCGATCC
>DATNMZ010000552.1:0-2440 GCA_035602095.1 Thermoanaerobaculia bacterium | reverse complement strand
TCGGGAGCCCGCGGTCGGAGAGCTGACGGGCGAGCGCCGCCCGAAGGCGGGGAAGCCCGAGGGGCATGTACCCGTGATGCCCGGAAAGCGACGCGAGCTCCCGCCGGCTCTTCGCAAACGCCCGTTCGAGAATTTCCCCGGCGCCGGGAAGGTGCGCCGCGAGAAAGGAGATCGAGCCGGCCTGGTCTTCCGCGAGAGTTCGGAGCACGAGCGTCGACGTCGCGGGAACCGCCTCGCCGCTGAAGCGCCGCTCGCGCGCGGCCCGAGGATCGCCGTCTCTCGGAAGGACGCGGGTGCCGCTTCCCTGCCGGCTCTCCACGCGCCCCTCCTGCCGAAGCTGCTCGTACGCGGCGACGATCGTCGTCCGGCTCACGGCGAGCGCGGCGGCGAGCGCCCGCTCCGACGGCAGCCGCGAGCCCGTTCCGATCTCCTCCCGCTCGCAGACTCCGCGGAGAGCGGCCGCGAGCCGCCCGGAGATCGTCCCCGGTCCGGCGGACCAGTCGGCCAGGAGCCGCGCGACGGACTCGGCCGCCGGGCTCCCACGGCCAGTCCACTCTGGGGGAGAAGTGGATCTTGTATTCATGCCAGTTCGGGTGAAGAGTAAACCGGACCCGGACAAAGGTCAAAGTGGACTCGAAAGTGGATTGAGGACGGAAAAGGAGAGAAGGCGATGGCGATCCCCACGCTGCCCGAGTTCGCGTTCTTCGACGGGCGCATCGTTCCGTACGGGGAGGCGAAGGTGGGCGTCATGACGCACGCCCTCCAGTACGGCACGGGCTGCTTCGGAGGGCTGCGCGGCTTCTGGAACGAGAAGGAAGAAGAGCTCTTCGTCTTCCGGCCCCACGATCACTTCCAGCGGTTCCTCGAATCCGCCAGGCTGCTGTCGCTCGAGCTGCCCTATTCCGTCGAGGACCTCGTCGCTGCCCTGGGAAGCCTGCTCCGGCAGGAGCGCCTCCGCTGCGACTGCTACATCCGGCCGCTGGCCTTCGCCGCCGAAGAGCGGATCGGCGCGCTCGGGCTCGAGGGAATGCGCGCAGCGATCTCGATGGTGGCGATTCCGTTCGGCAAGTACATCGAGAACGACGGCGGAGCCCACGTGAAGATCTCCGCATGGCGGCGCATCGACGACAACATGATCCCGGCGCGGGGAAAAGTCTCCGGCGCCTACGTCAACACGGCGCTGGCGAAGACCGACGCGCAGCGGGGAGGATACGACGACGCCATCTTTCTCAACCAGAACGGACACGTCGCCGAGGCCTCGGCCGCGAACCTCTTCCTGGTCCGCAACGGCGTCGTGGCGACGCCACCGACTACCGACAACATCCTGGAAGGGATCACGCGCCGGTCGATCCTCGACATGCTCCGGGAGGAATGCGGAATCGAAACCGTCGAACGCTCCATCGACCGCACGGAGCTTTCCTTGGCCGACGAGGTCTTTCTCGCCGGCACCGGCGTGCAGATCGTCTCCGTGACCCGGATCGACCACCGTCCGGTCGGCTCGGGGCGAATGGGCCCGGTCACCGACCGCCTGCGAAAGTTAAACGCCGCCGTCGTTCGAGGCGACTTTCCCAGGTACCGGAAGTGGTGCTGGGCGGTGTACGCGAACGCCGCGGCCGGGGACCCGGCGCCGGCCCCGACGCCGGCAGCGGCCGCCCGGTGACCGCCAGGGCCGCGCCGGGCACTTCGGGGATCGAGTCGTTTCTCGAGTATTACGAGAAAGTCCGCGGCAGGACTTCCCGCGTCGTCGACCGGATTCCGGCGGAGCGGCTGGACTGGACCTGGCGGGAGGGAAAGTTCACGCTGGGAGACCAGGTCCGTCACATCGCGGCCATCGAACGGTACATGTACGCGGAAAACGTGAAGGGCAGGCCGAGCCGGTACCCGGGCCATGGACGCGAGCTCGCCGACGGGCTTCCCGCCGTCCGCGCCTTCTTCGACCGGACTCACTCGGAGTCGCTCGAGATCTTCCGGACGCTGACGGATGCGGACCTCGCCGGCAAGAGCGTCACACCCGCCGGGACGCCCATCACGACCTCGAAGTGGCTCCGCGCGATGGTCGAGCACGAGATCCACCACCGCGGCCAGATCTATCTCTATCTCTCGATGCTCGACGTGAAAACGCCGCCGATCTACGGGATGACCTCGGAGGAGGTTCGGGCCAGGAGCGTGAGTTGAGACGTGAGACGTGAGGCGTGAGGCGTGAGGCGGACGACGGGAGCCGGAAAACGGGAAACGGGAAACGAAAGACTCAGCCCCGCTGACAGCTGACAGCTGATAGCTGATAGCTCACAACTGATACCTTTCGCGCGGGAGGGAAATCCCCATGAGGATCCGCGCTCTCTCTTTCTCCGTCTCTCTCGCGCTCGTCTTCGCGTCCGCTTCGGCCAGGGCGGCGGAACCGACGCAGGGCCCAGACATCCACGACACGCGCCTGCTGTCG
>DATNMZ010000551.1:0-2705 GCA_035602095.1 Thermoanaerobaculia bacterium | reverse complement strand
TGCCCGTTCCGTCCATCGCGGGGATCAACGGGTTCGCCTACGGCGGCGGGCTCGAGCTGGCGATGGCGTGCACTCTCCGCGTCGCGTCGGAGAACGCGCGCATGGGGTTGCCGGAGACGTCGCTCGGCATCCTGCCGGGCTATGGAGGCACGCAGAGGCTGGCGCGGCTGGTGGGACGTGCGAAGGCCTCCGAGCTCGTGCTGACCGCGTCCAAGGGGCTGACGGCGGCGGAGGCGGAACGGATCGGTCTGGTCAACCGCGTCGTCGCCGCCGGGCAGGCGCTCGCCGGCGCGATCGAGATGGCGAAGGCGATCGCGGCGAACGGACCGGCCGCGTGCCGCTACGCTCTCGAAGCGATCCGCAGCGGGATCGAGATGCCCGCCTCGGAGGGGCGGCTCTTCGAGGCGACGCTGTTCGGCCTCTGCGCCGCGACGGCGGACATGAAGGAAGGGATGACCGCCTTTCTCGAAAAGAGACCGGCGAAATTCACCGGCCGATGATCGCGACGGCCTCCGCCGGTTGAACGGGAACCCCCCGGGGATTAGACTCAACGGGAAAGGATCTCATCTTGCACCCGCCCGAATCCGACCTCATCTACGACTGGAATCGAGCCGGGGGCTCGGTCTTTCCGGCGCGGGGAACCGTCGAGCTCGACGACGAGACGCTGCGGGACGGACTCCAATCGCCTTCCGTGCGCAGCCCGACGACGGAGCACAAGCTCAGGATTCTCCACCTGATGGAGGCGCTCGGCATCGATTCCGCGGACATCGGCCTGCCGGGCGCCGGGCCGCACGTGGTGGCGACGGTGACGCGTCTCGCTCGAGAGATCGTCGACTCCCGGATGAAGCTTCGACCGAACTGCGCCGCCCGCACGGTCGCCGCCGACATCCTTCCGATCATCGAGATCTCGCAGAAGGTGGGGATCCCGATCGAGGTGTCCTGCTTCATCGGTTCCTCGCCGATCCGGCAGTACGCGGAAGATTGGGACCTCGACCGCATGCTTCGCATGACGGAGGACGCGGTCGCTCTCGCCGTGAAGGCGGGCCTGCCGGTCATGTACGTCACGGAGGACACGACGCGCGCGCACCCCGACCACATCCGCCGGATGTACACCACAGCGATCCGCGCGGGCGCTCAACGCGTGTGCGTCTGCGACACGGTTGGGCACGCGACGCCGAACGGCGTTCAGAACCTCATCCGCTTCGTCGTCAAAGTCGTGGACGAAGTCAACCCCGGAGTCAAAGTGGACTGGCACGGGCACCAGGACCGCGGGTTTGCCGTTACGAACGCTCTCTGGGCGCTCGAGGCGGGCGCGCACCGCGTTCACGCGTGCGCCCTCGGCATCGGCGAACGCGTCGGAAACACCGCGATGGACCAGCTTCTCGTGAACCTCCAGCTCCTCGGGTGGATCGACCGCGACCTGACCGCCCTCCACGACTATTGCTCCCTCGTGTCCGAGGCGACCGGCGTCCGCATCCCGGACAATTATCCGGTCGTGGGGCGGGACGCCTTCCGGACGGGCACCGGAGTCCACGCAGCCGCCATCGTCAAGGCGCGGAAGAAGGGGGACGACTGGCTCGCCGACCGGGTCTACTCGGGAGTCCCCGCAGCGATGATCGGACGCCGCCAGGTCATCGAGATCGGGCCCATGAGCGGCCTCTCGAACGTCCAGTGCTGGCTCGAGGACCGCGGCATCGAGGCCCGCCCGGAGCTCGTCGAGTCGATCTTCCGCCGCGCGAAGGAGAGCGATCAGATCCTTGCCGACGAAGAGATCCTCGCGATCGTTCACGCTCTCGCCGCCGCGCCGGCCGCCCATTAAGACGCGCGGGCCCGCCCGCGCCGGCGGCCCCGCGGACTTCCTCGCGCGGCTGCTTCCGACGTTTCTGGATCACCTCGCCGTGGAGCGAGGGCTCTCCGGAGCGAGCGTGGCGGCATACGGGAGCGATCTCGCGGCGTTCGGGCGATTCCTGGAGAAGTCGGCGCGCGCGGCGGACACCGCGACCCGAGCGGACATCGGGCGGTACCTCGGTTCTCTCCGCGCCCGTGGTCTCTCGGCCCGCTCCGCCTCTCGTGCGCTCTCGGCGATCCGCGCGTTCTACGGCTACGCGTCGCTGCATCTCTCTTTTTCCGCGGATCCCACGGCCGATCTCGCGAACCCGAAGCTCGGGCTCTCGCTTCCCCGGGCGCTTCGAGAAGGGGAGGTCGAAGCGCTTCTCGCGGCCCCGGACGAGGCGACCCCGCTCGGGCTCCGGGACCGCGCGATGCTCGAGCTCCTGTACGCTTCCGGGCTTCGGGTCTCCGAGCTCGTCGGCTTGCCGCGCGACGGAGTGGACCTGGAAGCCGGGATTCTCCGGGTCACCGGAAAAGGCGGGCGGGAGCGGATCGTTCCGTTCGGAGCGACTGCGCAACGCTGGCTGCGCCGATACCTCCAGCAGGCGCGGCCCGATCTCGACCGCCGCCGTTCCCCGTCGCTTTTCCTCTCGACGCGCGGCGCTGCGATGAGCCGACAACGCTTCTGGCAGATCCTGGAAGGCTACGGGCGCAAGGCGAAGATCCGATCGCCCCTGACTCCGCACGCCCTCCGGCACTCCTTCGCGACTCATCTGCTCGAGCACGGCGCCGACCTGCGGGCCCTGCAGATGATGCTCGGCCATGCGGACATTTCGACGACGCAGATCTACACGCAGGTCTCCCGTTCCCGCCTG
>DATNMZ010000550.1:0-3980 GCA_035602095.1 Thermoanaerobaculia bacterium | reverse complement strand
CATCCGCGACGAGTCCGAGCTCGACGAGCGCTCGATGACCCGAGGCGCCGCGTGGATGAAGGTCTGGATCGCCTCGCGGGCGTTGCCCGCCTGGCCCGACACGACGATGGGCCGCGAGGAGATGGCGACTTGCGACCCGAGCCGGTCCCCGATGCGGGAGCCCGGGATCACGTCGGCGCGGCCCCATCCCGAGCCCGAGCCGAAGCGGCTGGCCCCGGTGAAATTCCAGCCGCGAAAATCCACCTGCCGGGGGTTGAAGGTCCCGTGGACCGAGATGTACACGTTGGACCGGCCGCGGTAGTAGCTGTTCCACCAGGGGGAGTAACCGGAGTAGTAGCCCTGCGGGCACCATCCGACGTACGTCGGGGTGTAGGCCCAGTAGACCCACGCGGGCGAGTAGACGTAGGCGGGCGTCCAGCACCACCGGTTCCAGGAAGACTCGAAGAACCAGTTTCCATAGTGGTGCGGATACCAGCCCCACGGATCGTTGGACCACCAGGTCAGACCCGCGGGCGTGTAGTACCAGCTCCCGTCACTGTAGGGACTCCAGCCGGCTTCGACGCGCGGGGACCAGACGTAGCTCGAGTATGTGTTGCTGTAGTTCCAGTCGCCGTATCCGTCGAGGGCCACCACGTCGTTCGCGTATTCCTCGTCCACGTACTTCGCCGACGCATTGCGAGTCTCGGAAAGGGAATCCATCCGATCGGCTGCCCAGATGTCGAATCGGTCGCGCGAGAACGACCCCCGTTCGATTTGAGGCTCTTCGTCGCCCCGAACCATCAGGTATTGGCCGGTGCGCATCTTGTAGGAGCCTTCGCGCGTACGGACCTCGGCCGAGCCGGTCCGATCGATGACGACCGTGCCGCGCCGCCGGTCCATGTTGACGCGCACCCGGGCGCCGGGAGAGAGATAGACGGTGGCGTCGTCCGTGTCGATGCGGGGAATCTGGTTGTCGTTTGCCCCGATCGCGGAAAGGATGACGGAGCCCTCGCGCAGCTTGATGGAAGAGAAGTCGTCTTCTTCGCCCTGTTGCGCGTAGAGAGATTCGAAACTGGCGCGCGTGCCGCCTCCGACGTGCAGGAGGTTCCCGTCGGCGAGACCCACTTCGGCGCGGGCGCCGTCCGCGACGATGATCTCGTCGCCGGCCGATATCGGCATGTTTCGACGCGCCTCGACCCTGCCGTTCCAGCGGGACACGACGGTGACGTCCCCCGTCACGGCGCGCAGATAGGAATACCCGCTGCGACCCGCGTCCCGATCCGCGAGCGCCGTTGCCGACAGGAGCAGGAGGGCCGCCCCGAACACCGCGCCCGGCAAACGCCTGATCTTCATTCTTTCTCCTTCACCACCAACCCAGAGAAAAGCGATCCGCGTGCCACAGCGGACGCTTGCGGCAGAGGGCAGAATGTGCTCAGAATGAAGCACTTATGGAAAATGCCGTTCCGCACGATACCGCCCCCCGTGTCCCATCCGGGAGACAACTTCCGGGCAACGGAGGACATTTCCGACGGCCAGGACGCCCGGCTGGGGGCGACTCGCTGACCGAACGGGTTCCCGGCGGCAGTCACGTTTGAGCCCGCCCCGCGATTCTGCGCCGCGATGATCCGAAGCGTGATCCGGTATGGCGACCCGCGGCTTCTCGCTCCGAACGCGGAGGCGGATCCGGAAGCGCCGGAGCTGCCGGCTCTCATTGCCGACATGATCGAAACCTGCCATGCCGCACCGGGGATCGGCCTCGCCGCGCCCCAGATCGGCGTGAACCTGCGCGTCGCGATCGTCGACCTCTCCGTCGGCGCCTCACCGGAGGCCGTGATCGTGCTGGTGAATCCCGTCCTCCTCGAGTCGGGAGGCGAACAGAAAGAGGAGGAAGGCTGCCTGTCGATTCCGGACATCGCCGAGCGCGTCTTCCGGCCGACGCGCCTGCGGGTCCGGGCGGCCGACGCGTCGGGCGCCGTGCGCGAATTGGAGGGCTCGGGGCTCCTCGCGCGCGCCATCGCCCATGAGATCGATCACCTGAATCGAACGCTCTTCGTGGACCGGCTGCGCGGGTTGAAGCGGGAGTTGACGTGGAAGAAGATCGAGAGGCGGAAGGCGCGGGGACTCTGGTGAAGCCGCGGCCGCCCGGAAATCCATGAAGCTGCACAACACGCTCGGCCGCCGCGTCGAGGAGGTCGTTCCGCTCCAGCCGGGCCACGTGCGGATGTACACGTGCGGTCCGACGGTCTACAACGTCGCCCACATCGGGAACCTTCGGACCTTCGTATTCGAGGACGTGTTGCGGCGCGCGCTCCTGGCGACCGGACAGCGGGTCACGCAGGTGATGAACCTGACGGACGTGGACGACAAGACGATTCGCGGGGCGGCGGCCGAAGGGCTGCCGCTTCCGGACTTCACGGAAAAATATGCGAAGGAATTCTTCCGGGATCTGAAGACCTTGAACGTCCAGCCCGCGGAGCATTACCCGCGCGCGACGGACCACATCCCGGCGATGATCGCGCTCATCGAGCGACTCCGAGAGCGCGGCCACACGTACGAATCGGACGGCTCCGTGTGGTTCCGGATCGCGACGTTCCCGGATTACGGGAAGCTCTCCGGGATCGACCTGACCCAGACGCGCCGGGGCGAGCGAGTCGCCGACGACGAGTACGAGAAGGAGGACGTCAAGGACTTCGCGCTCTGGAAGGGCGCAAAACCGGGAGAGCCCTCCTGGCCTTCGCCGTTCGGCCCGGGCCGTCCGGGGTGGCACATCGAGTGCAGCGCGATGAGCATGGAGATTCTCGGTCCGCACTTCGACATGCACACCGGAGCCGTCGACAACATCTTTCCGCACCACGAGAACGAAATCGCCCAGAGCGAGGCCGCGACCGGCGGCCCGTTCGTCAACCTGTGGGTGCATTCCGAGCACCTGATCGTGGATGGCGAAAAGATGTCGAAGTCGAAGGGCAACTTCTACACGCTCGCAGATGTGCTCGCGCGCCGCGACGATCCGGCCGCCGTCCGATATCTCTTTCTCTCGGTCCCGTACCGCAAGAAGTTGAACTTCACGTGGGAGGGCCTCGCGGGCGCCGCCGCCGCCGTCGAGCGCATCCGAACGGGCGCGGCGCGCCTCGCCGAGGTCGCCCGGAGCGGCGGGACGAAGCCCGGCGCCTTCGACGCGATGCGGCGCAGCCGGGAATTCCTGGCGGCGTTCCGCGCCGGCCTGGAGGACGACCTGAACACGTCCGAGGCTCTCGGAGCCGTTTTCCCGTTCCTGCGGGAGTTGAACGCGGCGATCGACGAGTCGGCGCTCGATGCGGGGGGAGCGGCGGAGGCGAGCGCGGCTCTCCTGACGGCCGACGGCGTGATGGGGGTTCTCCCGACCCGTCCGGATGTCCTTCCGGCGGAGGTCGAGGCGCAGATCGAGGCGCGCAACGCGGCCCGCAAGCGGCGCGATTTCGCCGAGGCGGACCGGATCCGGCGCGAGCTTGCGCAGCGCGGCATCGTCCTCGAAGACGGCGCCGGCGGAACGCGATGGAAGAGGGCCTAAAGCGAGTTGACAGTTATCAGTTATCAGTCGTCAGTTCCGAGCGTGCCTTCACTGACAACTGACAACTGACAACTGACAACTGACAACTGACAACCGCCCCGGCTGGGTCGGCGATTGCCCAGTCGACAGCTGATACCGGATAGCTACAGCTTGACAGTGCTCGTGCCGGGGCATAGCCTCCTCGCGATGTTTTCGCGAGTCCCGTCGTCCTGCTGGTGGCGTCCCGAGCGGAGGCGGTAGGGCAATCTCGCCCTGCCGAGTCCATCGGCCGGGGCGCAGGCGGAACGCGAGATCGCAACCCCCGGCCGCAACGGTCCGGGGGTTTTGAATTTTGAGCGAGCGCGTTCTCGATCTCCCCGCCCACGTGGCGTCCATCGCGCCCCGCGATCTGGCGGAGGCGCGGCGGCTTTCCGCGCTGGTTCCGTCCGGCGCGACCGCGATCGAGTACCGGCTC
>DATNMZ010000549.1:0-5273 GCA_035602095.1 Thermoanaerobaculia bacterium | reverse complement strand
GCGACCGAATGCCTGGCGCGCTCGGTGGACCTCGTCCACGTTTCGACGGATTTCGTCTTCGACGGCGGCAAGCGCGCGCCGTACACCGAAGAGGATGAGCCGCGTCCGCTTTCCGCGTACGGCCGCACGAAGCGGGCCGGGGAAGTGGCCGCGCTCCGGGCGCCCAACGCGCTCGTCGTGCGAAGCTCGTGGCTCTTCGGCCGGGGCGGCTGGAACTTCGTCGAGGCGATCCTGAAACAGGTCGCCGGCGGGCGGCGAGAGCTCACCGTCGTGTCCGACCAGCGCGGACGCCCGACGGCCGCCCCGGACCTCGCCGAGGCGATCGCCGCGCTTCTTCTCTCCGGGACCTCCGGGCTGTACCACTTCGCCAACGAAGGCGAGGCGACCTGGTTCGACTTCGCCCGGGAGATCCTCGACCGCTCCGGCTGCCACGACATCGCCCTGCGTCCGATCGACTCCGCGACTCTGGCGAGGCCGGCGGCGCGGCCCCTCTACTCCGTGCTCGACACGACGCGCTACGAGAGACGCACCGGCCGTTCGATCCGTTCCTGGCGGGACGCGCTGGCCCACTACCTCGCGGCGCGGGAGCGCCCGGAGGCGTGAGGTGACTCCCGTCGACTGGAAGCGCAAGGCGGTTCACGCCGGGATGGGACTCTTCGCGCCCGCGCTCGCGTTCCTCGACTGGCGGGGCGCGGGGCTTCTCGCGGGCGCCGCCCTCCTGTTCAACCTGTTCGCCATGCCGCGGATCGGACGAGGGATCTATCGCGACCCGGCGGCGGCCCGGGACGCCGGAATCGTCTCGTATGCCGCCGCCGTCCTCGCGCTCGTGCTGCTCTACCGGCACCGGCTCGAGATCGCGGCCGCCGTCTGGGGGATGCTGGCCTTTGGCGACCCCGCCGCGGCGATCGCCGGCGGTGCGTTCCCCGGAAACGGCCTTCCGTGGAACCGCGAGAAGAGCTGGGCCGGTCTCCTGGCGAACTTCGGCGCGTCGGCCGTGGCCGGCCTCCTCCTCTTCCGGTTCGTCGCGCACGCCCCGGTCCCCGGCGCGCTGTCAGCCGTGCTCGCCGGCGCGGCCGCATTCGCGTTTCTGGAGTCGTTGTCGACGGGGATCGAGGACAACCTGGTTGCGCCCCTGCCGGCGTCGCTCGTCGTCTGGGGCTGGCTCGCAGCGGGCCCGCACGCCGGGAGGCTCCTGGCGGATTTCCCGGGCTTCGCCGCGAACGCGGCCGTCGCGATCGCGGTGAACGCCGTGGCGGCGTTGGCGATGAGTGGGCTGCGGCTGGTCTCGCGGTCGGGCGCCGCCGCCGGCTTCGTGGTCGGAACCCTCGTGCTCGGGCTCGGCGGCTTCGGCGCCTACCTGCTCCTCTGGGCCTTCTTCGCGCTCGGCACCGCCGCGACGAAGCTCGGGTACGCGGCCAAGGTGAGTCGCGGAACGGAGCAGGGGGAGGGGGGGCGGCGCGGGGCCCGCCACGTCCTCGCGAACTGCGGAGTCGCGGCCGCGATCCTCCTCGTCGCGGCGGGCGGGCGGCCCTCCCTCCCGGACGCGGTCGCCGCCGCCTTCGCCGGCGCATTTGCGGCCGCGCTCGCCGACACGCTCGGGACGGAGGTCGGCAGCCTCGCCGGCCGCACTCCCTTCTCGCCGCTCCAAGGGGGCCGGGTGCCTCCGGGCACTCCGGGCGCGGTCTCCTGGCAGGGGACGCTCGCCGGCGCGGCCGGGGCCCTCGCGATCGCGGGAATCGGTTTCGCGGCGGGCCTGGTGCCGGGCGGGCTCGTCTGGGCGGTCGCCGCCGGCGGAGTGTTCGGCTCCCTCGCCGAGAGCTGTCTCGCAGACCTCGGCAGACTGCGGGGCTTCCGCCTCGACCACGAATTCGCCAACGCGCTGTGCACGTTTGCCGGGGCGGCGATGGCGGCCGAGATCGCGCTGTCCGTCGCGAAAGGCGCCGTGTACCTGCCGCTCGAGAACTGAAAAGTGAAAACTGACAACTGAAAACTGAAAACTGACAACTTTTCATGAAGCGTTACTTCCGCCTCGCCCGTCCCTTCACCCTTCTCCCGCCCCTGCTCGGGATCGTCTCGGGCGCGGTGTGCGCGTTCGGCTCCGCCCACAATCCCGACCCCGCGCGGCGCGTCACCTGGGCGGTCGTGGTGACGCTCGCCCTCGGTTCGCTCTGCGCTTCGGCGATGAATGCCGCCTCCAACATCGTCAACCAGATCGCGGACCTCGAGATCGACCGGCGGAACAAGCCGGCGCGTCCACTCGTCACGGGCGAGGTCTCCCTCCTCCGGGCGCGTCAGGCCGCGTGGGCGCTCTACGCCCTGGCGATCGTGCCGACGTGGATCGTCGTGCCCTATCCCTACACGAGCCTCGCGCAGCGGATCTCCGCGCCCGTCTCTCTGCACGCGGCGTTCTTCCTCTACTGCGTCGGCGCGCTCGCCACTCTCATCTATTCCGTTCCCGCGTTCGGGCGGACGAAACGGCACTGGCTGGCCGCGAACTTGACCATCGCGATCCCCCGAGGCGGACTCTTGAAAGTGGCCGGATGGTCGTTCGTCGCGAGCGTCGCCGCCCTCGAGGCGTGGGCAATCGGCGGCATCTTCGCCCTCTTTCTGCTCGGATCCATCTCCACCAAGGACTTCTCCGACATGGAGGGGGACCGCGCTCATGGCTGCATCACGCTGCCCCTTCGATTCGGGGTGCGGCGGGCGGCATGGATGATCGCTCCGTTCTTCGTGCTGCCCTGGCTGCTGATCCCGCTCTTCGCCTGGCTGCCCGGCCCGGCGGGGACCCGCGCCCTTCTGACGGGAAATCGCGCCCTCTTGACGGCGCTCGGGATCGTTCTCGCCCTCTGGGGCGCCTACGCGGCGCGGCTGCTCGTGCGCAATCCCGACGAGCTCGCCCGGACCGAGAACCATCCCGCGTGGACGCAGATGTATCTGCTGATGATGGCGGCGCAGGTGGGCTTCGCGCTGGCGTACGTGTGGTAGGCGCCCTCCCCACGGCGGTACAATCGTGCTGGATGGACAAGAACGCGACGGCGGAGGCAGATGAAACGCCACCACCACCGGAGGACTCCGATCACCGGATTCGCTGGAGCGGCCTTTCCCTCATCTTCGACGAAAAGACGCTGAACGCCCTGGTGGGCCGGCTGGTGGACCGGATCCCGGACCTCCAGGATCTCCGGGTCGCGGTGACCCCCGGAGAGCTCGCCGCGACGCTCGTCGTTCACCGGTTCGGCGTTCCTCTTTCCGCCAAAGCCACGCTCTCGCAGCTTCGGATGAAGGACGGTTTCCTCGCCTTCGTGCTCGACAAGGTCCAGGCCCTCTCGTTCATCCCGATCCCCGACCAGCTCCTCCACTATCTCGTCGCGAAGGCGCCGCCGGGCCTCCTCACGTACTACCCGGAGGACCACATCATGGTCGTCAATTTGAACGACTGGATGCCCCCCGGTATCGATCTCTCTCTCGAACGAACGCTCTTCGAGCCCGGGCAGTTGACGCTCCAGTTCGCGAGCGGATCCTACGACCTCGCGGATTTCCTTCGCTCCCCGGCCGGAGAGGACGACTAGCGCGTAAGGTGGCAGGTGACGGGTGACAGCTTCCGCGAGGCGACGATGGCGCCGCGCCCTACTTGCGCTGCGCCACGAAGTCTCGTGCCTGTTTGACTTCCATGCGGTCGGCAGTGCGAGTTCCGCAGTTGTCCAGGAGCTTTGCGTAGAGCTCCCGCGCCTTGCGCGAGTCGCCCGAGAGCTCGGCCGAGCGCGCCGCACCGAAGAGACCGTTGAATCGGTTGGGCGCTGAGCCGAGCGACGCCTCGTACTCGGCGAGCGCCTCTTTTAGCCGCCCCATCTCGCGGAGCATGTCGGCAAGCAGCTCGCGCGCGGGCAGGACGCCCCCGGGCGTCACCGGGTGCTTGCCGGTGCGGTCTTCGAGATCCGCCGCGGAACGGGCGAGATTGAGAGCCTCGTCCTGGCGCCCTTCCGAGAACGCGAGCCAGGCCGTCCCGGCGAGTCGCATGGACTCTACCTGCCCCGCCCAGTCGTACGGCCCGGGCACCGGCGACTTGACAAGCCCGGCGTGGATCTCCTCGAGCCTGGCGAGCGCCGTCCGAGCCCCCTCCGGCTGGCCGCTGCGCGCGCAGCCCAACGACCGAGCGAAATACGTGATTGCCGGCGCGTAGGCAAAGCGCTCCCACGGAAGGTCCGTCTTCGGCGGCTCGAGCTTCGCGGCATCGGCCCAGCGGCGCCGCTCGAGCGCGAAGCGCGCCGGAATCGCGGCGAGCGCGTAGCCGGCGGCGAAGTTCGGATCGTCGAACGTCTTCGCGGTCATGGCCTCCTCGAGCACCTGCCTTGCCTTCGCCTCGTCGCCCCTCTGAAGGTACGCGTACTCCAGGTAGTCGAGCGCATGGAGCGCATCGAACGAAGCGGCTCCAGGATGGAACTTCGCGACCAGGCGTCGCGCTGCGTCGGCCGAGGCGAGGTTCGACTCGATCGATTCCGGCCACAGCCCGAGCCGAACGAAGATGTGAGACGGCATGTGGAGGGCATGCGACGAGGATGGGGCGATCTTCGCGTAAGACCGGGCCGCCGGCAGCGCCATGGCGGCCAGAGGCGGGTAGTCAAAGGCGTGGATCAGGTAGTGCGCGACCCCCGGATGCCGCGGCTCCTTTTCCAGGAGACCGTTCAGGATCTCCGCCGCCTTCTTCTGGTTCGCGAAGGTCGTGTCGCTCGGCGGCGCTGTCGCGAGGAGCGCCAGTGCGTAGAAGATCGAGGTCTCGTGGTCGTCGGGGAAGCGTCGGGCCAGGTCTTCCATCGCTCCCTTGTAGGCGAGCGCGCGCGTGCGGTGGTCGACCCGGTCGGAATCGCGGTAGAAGGCCCCGATCGCTGCGATGTACCCCTGTTCCCGATCGGTCCTGGCGCCGGCCGCGCTCGCCTTCTCCGCGGCGGCGCGGCCGCGGGCGAGCTCCTCTGCGGTCGGTGGAGCCCAGATCGGGTGGTAGTAGGTCATCGCGACCCCCCAGGACGCCATCCCGCAGCCGGCGTCTTGCTCGGCGACCGTCGCGAAGGCCTTGCGCGACTCTTCATAGCCGAAGGAGTGCAGGAGCGCGACAGCTCGCGTGAAGGCTGGCAGGACCTCCGGCCGGCAGGAGACGGGGAAGGACACCGTGCCGAGCGTCTCGGTCGAGCCCTGGTGCGAGTGCATCTCCTGCGCGCCGGCGCCGGCCGCGAGGGCCGTGTTGAGACAGAGAACGGCAAGTGTCCGTTTGGCGATCATGA
>DATNMZ010000548.1:0-2331 GCA_035602095.1 Thermoanaerobaculia bacterium | reverse complement strand
GCTCGCGTACAGCTTCGCCGCGCCGCAGGCGGTACGGTGGAGTACATCCAGGTCGTCCCGTTCGGAGACAGGGCCCTGAGAAAGGTGCCCTGTGCCAAAGCCGACGACGGGGGCGAAGCAGCCCCGAAGCAGGAATCATCTGCTGGCCTCCCTCTCTCAACGGGATTTCGGAAAGCTCGAGCCCTATCTCGAGCCTTACCCGTTCAAGATTCGCGACCCGCTCCACGAGCCCGGCAGGCCGGTCTCCCACGTCTACTTTCCGTTGAGCGGAATCGCCTCTCTCGTCACGACGATGGAGGACGGGGCGACCGTCGAGGCGGCCACGGTCGGCAACGAAGGAATGGTCGGGCTTCCGATGTTCCTCGACACGGGGACCGCCTCGATCGAGGCGTTCGTGCAGATTCCGGGAGACGCGCTGCGCATGAACGCATCCGCGTTTCGGACCCTGATACAGGGCGGCGGCGCCCTCTCCGACGTCATCCAGCGGTACACGCAGGTTCTTCTCCGCCTGATCGCTCAGTCCGCGGCCTGCAACCGTCTGCACTCGCTCGCGCAGCGCTGCGCGCGCTGGCTCCTGATGTCTCACGACCGGGTGGATGGAGACAGCTTCCTGCTCACGCAGGAGTTTCTCTCTCAGATGCTCGGAGTGCGCCGGGCCACCGTCACGATCGCCGCCGGCGAACTGCGCCGCGCCGGTCTGATCCGTTACCGCCAGGGCAGGATCGAAATCATCGATCGGCAGGGGCTCGAGAACGTGACGTGCGAATGCTACCCGGTGATCCGGCGGGAGTTCGACCGGTTGGCGACCTTCCGCGCCGCCTGACCGTTCTGCCGCGGGGATCGCCCGGGAGGGCGACTACTCGGCCAGGGGCGTCGAAGGCTCTTCCGCCGCTTCGATCGCGATGGCGCTCCCGGCGCCGCCGGAAGCCGCACTCCGCGCTCTGTCCGCGCGCCACGAGCACACGGTGCAGAAGCGGTTGGAGGCTTCGCGATTGCGCGTCGGCAGCGAGACGCCACACCCCTCGCAGGTCATCGTCGCACCCGAAGGGGCCGGGTTCCCGGTCGCCCAGAGGACCCGGCGGGAGACGGCTTCTCCCGTCGCCGAAAGGGTAGCGCCCATCCCGAGCCGCGCGTTCATCACCGCGCGCGCGACGGCGAGCGCGCGCGTCTCGCCGCTTCCCGTCGCGAGGCGCTCGCGGCCTTTCGGGAGAACGATCCAGGTAGTGCAGTACCACGTCGAGTCGATTTGTTCGACCGTGCACGGCATCTCCTGCATCTCGAGGCGCCGCAGCAGACGGCTCGCCGCTTTTTCGCTCGTTGAATACGGAGGCGTTTTCTTCTTCGCGTCCCCGTTCAACTTGCGCTCGATCTGGCGATCGAGATCCGGTCCCGCGTCGATCATCATTTTGGAAGCCCAAACGTAGCGAAGCTTTGTTGCCGCGTCGGTACGATTCCGTACTCAGGATGCGGGTGCGGGCCGACGGAGGGCCGGAGGCAGGATCCGTACGGTGGCGTACCGAAGGCCGGAAACGCCGCCCGTAGTCTGAGCGCCAGTTCGTTGGATTCGAATGGGCGCGTCGGATACGAGGCGGATGGGAAAACCGGCACCCACAAAAAACTTCGAGAATCGCATCCTGGCGGCGCTTCCTCCCGAGGAATACGCGCGGCTCAAGGATTCTTTTCAGATCCTCCCGCTCCGGCGGAAAGCCGTCTTGAACGAGCCCGGCCGGCCGCTGATGGATACGGTCTACTTTCTCCGCACCGCGGTCGCGTCGATGGTGACGACGATGGAAAACGGCTCGACCCTCGAAATCGCAACCGTGGGCAACGAGGGCGTCGTCGGGCTGCCCGTCCTTCTCGGCACGGAGACCATGCGCACGGAAGTCTTCATCCAGATCGGCGGGGAAGCGGTCGCCCTTCCCGCTTCCGTCGTCCGGGAAGCCGTGCGGGTCGGGAAACCTCTCGGGCGGGTCCTGCAGCGCTACACGCAGGCGCTTCTCGCGCAGATCGCCCAGTCCGCGGCGTGCAACCAGCTACACCCGATCGACCGGCGTTGCGCCCGCTGGCTTCTCCTGTCGCACGACCGCGTGCCCGGCGACGAGATTCCGCTGACACAGGAGTTCCTCGCGCAGATGCTCGGCGTCCGCCGGGCGACGGTCACGACGGCGGCGAGCGTTCTCCAGCGAGCGGGATTCATCCGCTCCCGGCGGGGCCGCGTGCTGATCGTGGACCGGGAAGGCCTCGAAGGCGCGTCCTGCGAGTGCTATCGGGTGATTCGAGCCGAGTACGAGCGCCCCGTCCGTTGATCCGTGAATAGTTGTCAGTGGTCAG
>DATNMZ010000547.1:0-3443 GCA_035602095.1 Thermoanaerobaculia bacterium | reverse complement strand
GGTGAGACAGCCACCGAGGCTGCTTCTTTTTTCGCCGGACCGATCCATCCGCTCGCAGCGCGAGAAGTCTCCCGACCGAAGGGAGGGAGGAGGCTCGCGCTGCGGGAGCGAGAGCGAGCGAAGGGACCAGGCAGGCGGTCGAGGCCTGTGGCCGAGCCGCCTGCCGGCGCGTGAGCGGGTCCCGCAGCGAGCGGAAGCGACGGTTCGGCTGGCCCGGTTCTGGCAATACCCCCCCGCCATGGCGCGGTCCTGGACCACTCCTGCCTTCGCCTTTCCCGGCCGGCGGGACCGCCTTTTCCGCTTTCCCCGGACCGGGGGCGACCGGGTGTTGGTGCGGGCCCTCCGGGCGAGCTTTCGTCCCCTGTCGGCGCTCTCGCACGCCCTCTCCGCCTGCTGGGCCGAGCTGCTCTTCCGGACCCCCCCTCGCCATCCGCGCCTCGCCTCCGAGCGCCGCGCTCTCGATCGCGGAGACTTCCGCTGGCTCCCTTTCCGCGATGGCCGCCTCGCCACCTGGTCCTTCGGAGACGGGCGTCCGGTTCTCCTCGTCCACGGCTGGGGAGGCCACGCCGGGCGCCTCTTCCGATTTTTCGAGCCCCTGGCGGAAGCGGGGTTCTCGGTCCTTACGTTCGACGCGCCGGGTCACGCGGATTCTTCGGGCGCCCTCTCCTCTCTGCCCGATTTCGTGGCCGCCGTACAGGCAATGGAAGCCGAGCACGGTCCGCTGGCCGGGATCATCGGGCACTCCGCCGGCGCCTCCGCGGCGGCCCTCGCGATCCGGCGCGGGCTGAACGTTCCCCGGGCCGTGCTCCTTTCGATTCCCGCGAACCCGGAGTTCTACGCCACACGGTTCGCGAAGTACCTTCGGATGCCCCCGCCGGTGCGCGACGGGATGAAACGGCGCCTCGCGTCGCGGTACGCGGTCGGCTGGGAGGACCACCTGCGGCTGATCGGCCCCGGGGAGAGCCGGGTGGAGGTTCTCGTCTTCCACGATCGCGGAGACTGCCGCGTCCCCTGGAAGGAGGGAGCTGCCGTGGCGGCCGCGTGGCCCGGCGCCCGGCTCGTGACGACGTGCGGGCTCGGCCACCACAAGATCCTCCGGGACCCGGGACTCGTGTCGGAGGCCGTTCGGTTCCTGTCCGATGCAGCAGGGGGCATTCGGGAAACGGTGCCGGCAGTCCCTTAGACCTTCTCGGGGGCGGGCGGGGATAAACCCGGTCCCTACTGCGCCGGGCACGGCTTGCCCGGGGCGGGCGGGGACAAGCGCCGCCCCTACGGCACCCACGCGATGCGGAAGTTGCCATTTTTGAGCGACATAGACGGACGCGCTTTCACTTCCTCGCGCTCCAAGCCATACTGACTTTGAAGGATTTCAGGACAGGAAAGGAAGGACTGTGCCGGAGACCGTCCGCCCCCGAACCACGTCGAAGAAGAGGATCGTCATCCTGGGGGCAGGGCCCACTGGACTGGGCGCAGCGTACCGGCTTCGCGAGCTCGGGCATGAAGACTTCGTGGTACTCGAGGCGCGCAAGAACGCCGGCGGATTGGCTTCGAGCGAGACGAGCCCGAACGGCTTCGTCTACGACGTCGGCGGACACGTCCTCTTCTCTCACTTCCGCTACTTCGACGAGCTCTTCGATCGGATGCTCGGAGACGATTTCCAGGTGCTGCAGCGGGAGGCGTGGGTCTGGATGATGGACCGCTTCCTCCCCTATCCGTTTCAGAACAACGTCAAGGACCTGCCGCGCGAAGCCGTGTTGAAGTGCGTGCTCGGCGTGATCGAGGCGCAGAAGGCTCAGAAAGGCCAGTCGGCGCCGGGGAAACCGGAGTATCGGACGTTCGAGGAGATGATCTACGGCGTCTTCGGCTCCGGCATCGCCGAGTACTTCATGATGCCGTACAACTTCAAGGTCTGGGCGCACCCTCCGAAGATGCTGGGAACGCACTGGATCGGCGAGCGCGTCCCCGTTGTGGATCTCGAGCGGATGTTGACGAACATCCTCCTCGACCGGCCGGACATCTCCTGGGGGCCGAACAACACGTTCAAGTACCCGCGCCACGGCGGGACCGGCGGACTCTATCTCCGCGTGGCCTCGACCCTCGAAGGCCACATCCGCTACGGGGCGCAGGCCGTGGGGGTGGACGCGAAGAGAAAACGCGTCCTGCTCGCCGACGGGTCCGACGAAGGCTACGACGAGCTCATCTCGACCATGCCGATCGACAGGCTCGTCCAGTCCATCGCCGGGGTACCCGCGGACGTTCTCGAAGCGACGTCACTCCTTCACCACTCCGGCGGCGCGTTCGTCGGCGTCGGTGTCGCGCAGCCTTCTCCCACGACGAAGTGCTGGATGTACTTTCCGGAAGACAACTGCCCTTACTACCGCGTCACGTATCTCTCCAACTACTCGCCGGAAGTCGTGCCCGATGCGACGCGGCAATACTCGCTTCTCGCCGAGGTCTCCCGCTCCCCGCTGAAGCCGGTCAACCTCGAAACGGTCGTCGAAGAGGTCCTGGACGGTTTCGTCAAGACGAAGCTTCTCTCCCCGGCCGGCCGCAAGGAGGTCGTGGACACGCACCTGATCTCGCGCGACTACACCTATCCGGTCCCGACCATCCAGCGGGACGACGCCCTCTCGATCCTCCAGCCATGGCTCGAAGCGCGAAACATCTATTCGCGCGGCCGTTTCGGCGCGTGGAAGTACGAGATCGGAAACATGGACCACTCCGTACAGATGGGCGCGGAGCTCGCCGATCGTCTCCTCCGCGGCAAGCCCGAGCTCTGCTGGAAGGATCAGATCCTTCCGAAGAAGGAGCAGGAGCTGGGCCTCACCGCCGACGCTCCGGGCCCGCGGCCAGCGCGCTCGGAAGCGATTGTGTAGTTGTCAGTTATCAGTTGTCAGTTATCGGTTCCGTCTCCCGTCTCCCGTCTACCGTCTACCGGCTCGTCCCTCACTCCTCGCAATCCGGGCACCCCAGAAACGGGATCCGCTCCGCCGCCCGCGGGTGCGCGTCGCCTTCGATCGAGGCCCAGGCCCCGCCCTGGGCGTGCCACAGGTAGCACTCGAGCCGGTACGCGTCATTCGGATCCTCGGCGCGCATCCAGCCGAACAGGACGTTCTCCCCGGCGCCCCGGGCGTGCTGCAAGAGCCGCTGTCGCAGATCGACGTCGTCGCGGCCGACGCGTTCGGCGATGTGGCCGCCCGTGCCGACGGACTTGACGAAGTAAACGCCGGCGATGCCGGGAGGCACGGTCCGCGCGACGTTCGACTCGGTCAGACGGATCGCCGGCTGGATGCGGATGACCGGAAGCAGGTCGGGAAAGAGAGAAGGCTGCGCATCCACCGCGAGGGGCTCGGGGAGCCTCGACCTGGGCGCCGCGCGCATCTGCGATCAGTGTACGCGGGAAACGGGAAACACGAAACGGGAAACGGGAAACGGGAAACGGG
>DATNMZ010000546.1:0-4839 GCA_035602095.1 Thermoanaerobaculia bacterium | reverse complement strand
GCAGGCCGCCCCGGGTCAGTGGAGGGGATCTGCTCGCCTGGCTCGGCGTTTCGCCCGGCCCCGCGGTCGGGGCGCTCCTTGCCGACCTGGAGGTGGAAGGGCTCCGCGGCAGGGTCCGCTCCCGCCGGGAGGCCCGCCGCTGGCTCTTGAACCGGATCGGAAAAATAGCCTCGGGTCCCGACAAGACGTCCGGCCGGCGCCGCTCCCGGTTATAATTTGCCTCCCTTGACGCTCGTCGAGCTCCTCAAATTCATGGCCAAGAAGGAGGCCTCCGACCTCCACTTGAAGCCCATGCGTCCGCCCCTGCTGCGGATCAAGGGGAAGCTCGTTCCCTTGAACACCGAAGTCCTCCAGCCGAAGGACTTAGAGGCGATGCTCCAGGAGATCCTGACCCCCGCCCAACAGGCGAAGCTCGATGAGAAGCAGTCGGTGGACCTGGGGTACGGCCTGGCGGGCGTCGCCCGGTTCCGCGCCAACGTCTTCATCCAGCGCGGGGCTTTAGCGGCCGTCTTCCGGCGTATCCCCTTCAAGATACCCGACATCGCCGAGCTCGGCCTTCCCGAGGTGCTGGAGACTTTCGTCCACATCCCGACCGGCCTCGTGCTCATCACCGGGCCAACCGGCTCCGGAAAATCCACGAGCCTGGCGTCGATCATCCGCTCGGTCATCGAAAAGCGGGCGGTCCACATCGTGACGATCGAGGATCCCATCGAGTACCTCTTCGCGGACGGCAAGGCGGCCGTCTCCCAGCGCGAGATCGCGACCGACACGCCGAATTTCGGCGAGGCGCTGAAGAACCTGATGCGCCAGGATCCGGACGTGATCATGGTCGGCGAAATGCGGGACTGGCAGACGATCCAGACCGTCATCACGGCGGCGGAAACGGGTCACCTGG
Organism: Thermoanaerobaculia bacterium; assembly: GCA_035602095.1. Classification (GTDB taxonomy): domain Bacteria; phylum Acidobacteriota; class Thermoanaerobaculia; order UBA5066; family Gp7-AA6; genus JALYUA01. Next base: position 3,944 of record DATNMZ010000546.1, on the reverse strand, counting down.
TCTTCTCGACTCTCCACACGAACAGCGCGGCGCAATCGATCGACCGCATCATCGACACGTGCCCGCCCGGCCAGCAGAGTCAGCTCCGGGCGCAGCTCGCCCTCGTCCTCCGTGCGATCGTGTCGATGCGCCTGATCGAAAAATCGGACGGCTCGGGGATGACGCCGGTATGCGAGATCTTGATTAATTCTCCAAAAATCGCAAAGCAGATCGAAATGGGCGAGACGAAGGAAATCCTCGACGAGATCGAGTCGTCCGTGGGCTACTACCACATGCAGACGATGAATCAGTCTCTCATCGCTCTGCTCGTCAACGGGAAGATCACGTACAAGCGGGCCATGGAGCTTTCGGTCGACTCCGAGGATCTGTCGCTGAAGCTCCGCAAGCTCTTTCCCCAGATCGAGGAAGACCACCGAGGAGGATCCATGGCGTCGGACAACGATTTCTCGGCGATCACCCAGCTCATGGACAGCAAGCGGCTCTACGAGGAGCAGGAAGAGAAGTGGCGTCTCCGCCTCGCGGAAAAGGACGAGGAGCTCGCCCGGTACGTGGCGGAGCTGCAGAACCAGCGCCGCAGCGTCGAGGGCCGCAGCCGGGCCTCCTCCGACCTCGAGGAAGAGATCCAGCGCTTGAAGAACGAGAACGAGCGGAGCTCCCGCGAGGCCCAGGCCAAGATCGCTCAGTTGAACGAGCGGATCAAGGAGCTGAACCAGCGCGTGATCGGCAGCAGCGAGCCGGCCGGAAAGGTCGCGCAGCAGGGTTTCTTCAAGAAGTGATCCGGCCGGGCTCCCCGCGGCGTCTGCCGGAAGGCCGCGAGGACGTCTTCCGCCTCTGGTCCCGCCCGGCTTCGTGTCGCCGGACATGACGGACGCCGCCGACATTCTCCGCAAGACGGTCGCGGCCGGCGCTCCCCTCCTCGAGGCCTTGACCGAGGAGGCCACCGGATGCCCCCGCGCCCCCGGAAAATGGTCGCCTCGCGAAGTGCTCGGGCATCTCGTCGATTCCGCGGCGAACAACCACATCCGATTCGTTCGCAGCCAGTTCGAGGAAGACCTGATCTTCGAGGGTTACGACCAGGACGAGTGGGTGCGCGTGCAGGCGTACTGCGAGGCGCCGTGGATCGAGATCGTGGAGCTGTGGCGCGCCTACAACGTGCTCCTCGCCCGCATCATCGACGCGATCCCCGCCGACGTCCGGCGGCGGGCCAGGCCGCGTCACAATTTTCACCGCATCGGGTGGAAGAAGTTCTCGGAAGAGGAACCGGCGAGCCTCGACGAATTGATCGCCGACTACGTCGACCACCTCCGCCACCACGTCGGGCAGCTCGTCCCGTTGCCGGAACTGGAATCGCCGCCCGAGTCGTAACGCGGCAAGGCCTCCGCCTCCGTCAGCCTCGGGAAGCCCGCCGCCCGGCGAACAGCGACGACGCGGCGAGGGCCCCCGCCGTAGCGCCCGCGACGTCGGCGGCGACGTCTCCGGCCTCGCACGAGCGCCCGGGGATCCAGGTCTGGTGCACTTCGTCCACGACTCCCCAGACCGCCATCACTCCGACGAGCGCAAAAACGCGCGCGAGGGAGAACCGGGGCCGTCCCGGCCAGCGCACCGACAGATACAGGAGAAAGGTTTCGACGGCGTACAGGCCGCCGTGGACGAGCTTGTCGAAGTTTGGAATCGCTCCAACGATCGGCACTTCTAGCGGGCTGGGCCAGGAGGTGAGCGTCCAGAGAAGAACGCCCCAGGCGAGCGCCGCGATGCGCGCTCGCCGGAGGCGGAAGAATCGGAGGGGGCCGGCCTCGGCCCCGGAGCCGCTGGAGGACGCCGGCGCCGTCTTACGCCCCGCGCTTGGACGGGCCGGTCCGGCTGGGTCCCTTCTTCGGCCCCGTCTTTGCGGCCTTCGAGGGCTTGCCCTCCCGGGTCGGCCTCGGCTTGCGGGGACCGGTCTTGCGCTCGGCGGCCGGGGCTTCCTCGGAACCGCCCTCCGGAGGCTCCGGTTTCTCCTTGCGCACGGTCTCGACCCGCCCGCCCGAGGCGCGGCGGGCGCGGTCGGAGAGGGACTCCTTGCGGGGTCCCTTCTCTTTCGGCTCGAAGCGGTAGTCCACAAACTCCAGGATCGCGGCCTCCGCCGCGTCGCCCTTGCGGGCGCCGAGGCGAAGAATGCGGGTGTAGCCGCCCGGCCGGTCCACGAAACGCGGCGCGATCTTCTCGAAGACCTTCTTGACGGTCGAGCGGTCCGGGATCCACTGCGCCACCTTGCGGCGCGCCGCGATCCCGTCGTTCTTCGCGGCGGTGATGAGCTTTTCGGCCAGCGGCCGCAGCTCCTTCGCCTTCGTCAGAGTCGTCTGAATCCGCTCGTGCGTCATGAGCGAGTCGAGCTGGTTGGAAAACATCGCCAGCCGGTGAGACGTCGTGCGCCGGAGCTTTCTCCCGGCTCGGTTGTGCATCATGACTTATTCGCTCTTCGCTTCGACCGGCTCGATTTCCATTCCGAGGGAGAGTCCCATCGGCCGGAGGATGTCCCGGATCTCATTCAAGGATTTCCGGCCGAAGTTCTTCGTCTCGAGCATGTCCTTTTCCGTCTTCTGGACGAGGTCCCGGATGGTCCGGATGCCGGCGTTCTTCAAGCAGTTGGCGCTGCGCACCGAGAGCTCGAGCTCGTCGACGGATCGATTGAGATATTCGGCGAGGTTCTCGGGGAGCTCGCCGTCGCCGCCGCCGTCGAGCGCCGTCTCGTGCTCGACGTTGATGAAGATCGTGAGGTGGTCGCGCAGGAGCGTCGCGGCGAGTCCGACCGCGTCCGCGGGCGAGACCGTGCCGTTGGTCCAGACTTCCAGAACCAGGCGGTCATAGTCGGTCGCCTGCCCGATGCGCGCCGCCTCCACGTGGTAGTTCACGCGTCGCACCGGCGAGTGAACCGAGTCGATGGGAATGTAGCCGATCCCCATGTCCTCGTCGAAGTTCTTGTCGGCCGACACGTAGCCGCGGCCCATGGAGACCCGAAGCTCCATCTGGAGCTTCCCATTCTCGGAAAGAGTCGCGATGGGCGCCGACGGATCGAGGATCTCGATCGAGGGGTCTCCGGTCAAGTCCGCCGCCGTGATTTTCCCCTTCTTCTCCGTGTCGAGGGTCAAGATCTTCTCGTCCGTCGTGTGCATCTTGATCGGAATCTGCTTCAGATTCAGGATGATGTCCGTCACGTCCTCGACGACGCCGGGGAGCGACGAGAACTCGTGGAGCACGCCTTCGATCTTCACGGCAGTGATCGCCGCTCCTTCGATCGAGGTGAGCAGCACGCGTCGCAGCGCGTTCCCGACCGTCGTTCCGAACCCGCGCTCGAACGGCTGCGCGTAAAATTTGCCATACGTTCCCGTCAAGGTCTCGCCGTCGACCTCGAGCCGTTTCGGTTTTTGAAATCCCTTCCAGAGCGTCATTTTGTTTCCTCCGTCCGCGCTTACTTGGAATACAGCTCGACGATCAGCTGCTCGGAAATCGGCAGCTTGATGTCTTCGCGCTTCGGCAGCTCCGACACCCGACCGGAGAAGCTCTCCGGGGACAGGTCCAGCCAGCCCGGAACGCCGCGGGCGCGGGCCGTCTCCACCGAGGCCTTGATCTGCTCGTTCACACGACTCTTTTCCTTGATGGCCACGACGTCCCCCTTCGCAACGCTGAAGGAAGGAATCGTGACCTTCTTCCCGTTGATCGTGACGTGCCCGTGGCGCACCAGCTGACGGGCCTGCGGCCGCGACGCGGCGAAACCCAGGGAGTACACGACGTTGTCGAGGCGTCGCTCGAGCTCCGCCAGAAGGTTGGCGCCCGTGATCCCCTTGTGGCGTTCCGCGCGCGCGAAAGTCAGGCGGAACTGGCTCTCGAGAAGCCCGTAGATGCGCTTGACCTTCTGCTTCTCGCGAAGCTGGATTCCGTAGCCGAGCAGCTTGGAACGCCGGCGG